>DASVBM010000141.1:0-9812 GCA_036375835.1 Chitinophagaceae bacterium
TCTTTGTTGTAACTTAGAGGTTCTAATATTCAATTAAAAATCAAGCGATAATATGAGAAAGTCCGATCTGATCAACAATATTTCTGAAAAGACGGGCATCCCAAAGGTCGATGTCCTCGTTTCGCTCGAGTCTTTCTTTAAAGAAGTGAAAGACAATCTCTCCAAGGGTGAAAACATTTATATCAGGGGCTTTGGAAGCTTTATCACGAAGAAAAGGGCCGCGAAGATTGGTCGCAACATTAAAAAGAATATTGCAGTGGAAATCCCCGAGCACTACATTCCGGCGTTCAAACCTTCTAAAGAATTTGTAAATGAAGTGAAAGAGAAGATTCAACCCGGTACTTTTGTGCCAAAACCGCTGAGTGAAAACGACGACGAAGATTAAACCGCAGCTGGTACTTGTTGCCATCGGAGTTATCCTCTTTTCTTTACTATTTATTTTCGGACGGACAGTTCCGCCCAGGGAAAATACGGCAGGTAATGAACCTGTTGCTGCAGGCGCCTTGAGTTTTACACAGGTGATGCAGGAGTTCAAAAAAGGCCTGCAGCCCTACCAGCAGGACTATCTTCTGAAACTTGAAAACGCGGTAAAACGCGGAGATGTAAAAGAGCAGCAGATCCATACCTACCACCAGATTGCAGGCTTCTGGCGCGACACCATGAATGCCTATCTCCCTTACGCCTGGTACACCGCCGAAGCGGCCAAGTTGGAAAATTCTGAAAAAAGCCTCACATTTGCAGCCCATTTGCTGGAAAACCGGTTATTGGTTGAGCAGGACCCGTCTCTGTTAACCTTACTGGCAACAAATGCGAAAGAGCTGTTTGAAAGCGCATTAAAGATCAACCCGTCGAATGATTCAACAATCATCGGGCTGGGAGCCTGTTATATTTTCGGAAATATCTCCGGCAACCCCATGCAGGGCATACTCCCGATTACCGAAATAACAAAACGGGATCCTGCAAATATTTATGCGCAGAAAGTGCTGGCACTTGGTGGAATGAAGTCAGGCCAATATGACAAGGCGATTGATCGACTTAAGATCATACTGGCAAAGGATCCGGCAAATATGGAGATCATCTTCAGGCTGGCGGAAGCGTACGAAGGAAAAGGTGATAAGGCAAATGCTGTTACGCAGTACCGTAAACTCAAAGAACTGGTAGATCATCCCCAGGCAAAGGAAGACATCCAGCACAGGATCGAAGAATTAGAGAAATAAAATTATTATATAACAAGAAAATCTTTATTGAGTATGCCTTGTGGTAAAAAGAGAAAGCGTCATAAAATTGCTACTCACAAACGCAAAAAAAGACTGAGAAAGAATCGCCATAAGAAGAAGAACAAATAATTCTTCTCTGCTGTCATTCAAATGCCGGAGCGTCTGTGCTTCCGGCATTTGAAACATTCAGGCCACGTTCCTCGCTGCAACTTTACCTTTTCCCTCCTTTAACCTTATCAGTGGCAGGATTGGATAGTACGATTATCGCTACGGCGACGGACATTGTTATGACTCAATAACGATTGCAGATTAAAGTTGCGAATCAGTGAACAAAGAACTTATCATAAATGCGGCTCCAACCGGCGTTGAAATCGCTTTGCTGGAAGATAAAAAGCTGGTGGAACTGCACCACGAGAAAGCAGACGCCAGTTTTGCGGTAGGCGACCTTTATCTGGGTAAAGTCAAGAAGCTTATACCCGGGCTTAACGCAGCCTTCGTAGACGTTGGCTTTGAAAAAGACGCTTTCCTCCACTATACCGATCTCAGTCCTTATGCCCGGTCTATTCTGAAGTTCACCAACCTCGCGATGAACGATAAGACCGGCGAATATGATTTTGCTAAATTCCAGATCGAGCCGGAAATTATCAAAACGGGAAAGATTAACGAAGTACTCAACGGCAAACCCAATATACTTGTCCAGATACTTAAGGAACCTATTGCCGCCAAAGGCCCGCGCCTCAGTTGCGAGATCTCGTTGCCCGGTCGGTTTGTTGTGGTTACTCCATTCAACGAAATAGTTGCAGTATCGAAGAAGATCCATTCTTCTGAAGAACGAAAGCGCCTTCATAAAATCGTAGAGGCGATCCGCCCCAAAAATTTCGGTGTAATCGTTCGTACCGCTGCCGAAGGGAAGAAAACAGCAGAACTTCATGAAGACCTTTCTGCACTCGTTGAGACCTGGAAGGCAATCCAGAAAAACCTTCGCAACGCAGTGGCTCCGGCCAAGATCATGAGTGAGCAGGACAAAACAACGAGTATCCTGCGCGACCTGCTGAATGAGGACTTTAACCGCGTGATCGTTAACGATAAGAATATCTACAATGACATCCGGAACTATATCCTGAAGATTGCGCCGGACAAGGCCGACATCGTTTCCCAGTACCACAACGGTCTTCCGATCTTCGATCACTATGGTATCACCAGGCAGGTGAAAGCCGCATTCGGGAAAACCGTTAACCTGAACAGTGGTGCCTACCTTATCATCGAGCATACTGAAGCGCTGCATGTGATTGACGTAAACAGCGGCTATAAGAGCGTAAGTGCCAGCCAGGAAGAAAATGCCCTGCAGACGAACCTGGAAGCCGCAGAAGAGATTTCACGCCAACTCAGGCTGAGAGATATCGGTGGTATCATCGTAGTCGATTTCATTGACATGAAGTTGCCTGACAACCGGCGGAGGCTACAGGATGCAATGGAGGAATTTATGCGGCCGGACCGGGCAAAACACGCAGTCCTTCCGATTTCGAAGTTCGGCCTGATGCAGATAACACGGCAACGCATGCGGCCGGAAGTCAATATAAACACCGCAGAGGTTTGTCCATCGTGTAACGGAACCGGGAAAATAACTTCTACACTTCTTCTGGAAGACGAGATAGAAAAGCGGTTATCCTATCTGGTCACGCATCAGCATAAAAATCTTACGTTGATGGTTCATCCCATTCTCCACTCCCACCTCACCAAAGGATGGTTCTTTAATAGCATTCAGGCTAAGTGGAAGAAGAAGTATAAGATAGCCTTCAAGGTGCTACCCAATACGAATTACCAGCTCACCGAGTTTCATTTCTTCGATCAGCAGGAAGAAGAGATCAAGTTCTGACCTGCTGGTTTGATCTGACTGCCCGATATTGCCGCTGCCGGCTTATCTCCTGTTGTTATAAATCGAAACATAGTATAACAGGGTAGCCAGTGAAGATATCGCGGCAATCACGTAGGTCATAGCCGCCCATTTGAGCCCATCCTTGGCTTTTGGCTGTTCATCCGGCGTGGTAACATTGGTTTGTTCAAGCCAGGCAAGTGCGCGGCGGCTGGCATCAAACTCAACCGGGAGGGTGATGAATGCAAACAAAGTAGTGATGGCAAAAAGTATGATCCCGCCCAGTAACAGCGCCGGAAAAGTTTTTAATGTAAGAATGCCGGCGATCAATACCCATGGTACAATTGATCCCCCGATCTGGACTGCGGGTACGAGCTTACTCCTCAGGGAGAGCCAGCTATATGCACGGGCATGCTGAACAGCGTGACCGCATTCATGTGCCGCAACCGCAGCCGCAGCTATGCTCTGACCGTGAAATATCTCCGGGCTCAGGTTAACCGTTTTGTTTGCCGGGTTATAGTGATCCGTCAGCCGTCCTTCAACCGAGATCACTTTAACATCATATATACCATTTTCCCGCAGCATCTTTTCGGCAATCTCCTTACCTGTCAGTCCGCTTTTCAGCGCCATTTGCGCATAGCGTTCTAACCTGCTCCTTAATTGGCTGGAAACCAGCATGCTAATGACCATGATACCAATCAGCAAGAACCAAATGCCCATAATAAACTCCTGTTTTTTAGTTGGTTATATAAGTATCAAAAGCATCACCAAAGGCCGGCTTCTGACAAAAAGACGGGCTCACAAACGCGGCAAATACGACATAAATCGTAGGGCTGGTAAGTTTTTCACAAACGCCAAAAATAATTTTGCAATGTGGCCCATTATTGTAATTTAGTGGCAGAATTTAATGGGTTAGTAAGTAAACAGGGTTGGCAGCAATGTCAGCCCTTTTACATTAGTAATCGATTGATTCTGATACTGCTTCACAGACATTTACGCACATTGCATTCCCCGATAAGATTCATTATTCTTGCAACGGATGAGTAAAATCAAAACAAGTTTTTTCTGCAGTAATTGTGGCTATGAAAGTGCGAAATGGCTCGGCAAATGTCCGTCCTTTAATCAATGGAATACATTCGTTGAAGAGGTTGTTTCAAAAACGAATCAGAAAGAGGATCAGTGGAAAAACTATCACGTTGAAAAACGAGCCACCCACGCAGTCCGCCTGGATGAGGTCGTAATAAACGAAGATAAAAGAATCAGTACTACAGACGCCGAGCTGAACAGGGTGTTGGGCGGGGGTATCGTACCCGGCAGTATCGTACTTATTGCGGGCGAACCCGGAATCGGCAAGAGCACTTTGTTTCTGCAGGTCGGTTTATTGCTAAGCAAGATTACCGTGTTATATGTGAGCGGGGAGGAAAGCGAGCAACAGATTAAAATGCGCGCGAACCGGCTGAATGTATCGAATGAAAACTTTTACCTGCTTACTGAAACCGCTACCACGGCAATTTTCCAGGAGATAAAAAAACTGAAGCCTGACCTGGTGATTATTGATTCCATTCAGACCCTGCAGTCGGCAACGGTGGAATCCTCTGCCGGCAGTATTACCCAGATCCGGGAGTGTGCCGCGGAACTGCAACGTTTCGCCAAAGAAACAGACACGCCGGTTTTCCTGATCGGTCACATCACCAAAGACGGAATGATTGCAGGACCCAAAATCCTGGAACACATGGTAGATACCGTGCTTCAGTTTGAAGGAGACCGACATTACGCTTACCGGATGCTGCGGACACTTAAGAACAGGTTCGGAAGCACCGCGGAACTTGGCATTTATGAGATGACCGGCGAAGGAATGAAAGCCGTTTCAAATCCTTCGGAAATCCTGCTCACCCAGCGTGATGACCAATTGAGTGGCACTGCCATCGCAGCAACAGTGGAGGGTATGCGTCCGCTGCTGATCGAAGTTCAGGCCCTTGTTACTCAAAGCGTATATGGTACCCCGCAGCGAACAGTCAGTGGCTTCGACCTGCGACGTCTGCAGTTGTTGCTGGCTGTGCTGGAAAAGCGCGGCGGCTTCCAGTTCGGAATAAAAGACGTGTTCCTGAACATTGCCGGTGGCCTGAAAATAGAAGACCCGTCGATTGACCTGGCGGTGATCTGCGCTCTACTTTCTTCTTTTGAAGACGTTCCACTGCCGCACTTGGTGTGTTTTGCAGGTGAGATCGGTTTGAACGGCGAGATACGCGCGGTAAACAAGGTGGAGCAAAGAATCGCCGAGGCCGAAAAACTCGGATTCGAAAAGATTATCATTTCCGGTTTCAACAGGAAAAGCTATAACCCCAAAAATTTCAACATCCAGATTCTGGCTCTGAACAAGGTGGAAGAAGTTTACCAGAAGCTTTTCTGATTCAGATAATGATTTTGTAAATTGTCTGGTGCTCAAAACCCTGAACCATCTTACGAGAGATCTGCTGCATCTCTTCTTCCCGCATTTTTGCCACGGCTGTGGCAGCGGGCTTGTTGACGAAGGGCAGCTACTCTGCCTGCAATGCCACGCCCGCCTGCCAGAAACAAACTTCTTCAGTTTAGCGGGAAATCCTGTTGAGAAAACATTTTATGGAAGAATGCCTGTTGAAGCCGCGGGTGCGACCTATTTTTTCACCAGGGATTCACTGGTGCAGCACCTGGTGAAGGAACTAAAGTACCACGGCGACAAAGATATCGGCTACTATCTTGGCAGGCTCACCGGCGTTGCATTAAAAAATTCAGCTCGCTTCGACACCATTGACTGTATCCAACCACTCCCGCTTAACTGGCGGCGAGAGGAGAAAAGGGGCTATAACCAGGCGGCACTGATCGCAGCAGGAATAGCCGGAGAACTCAGATTACCGATGCATACAAACGCGGTAATACGTAAACTGGCCACCGCAACGCAAACGAAAAAAGACAGGATAGCGCGCTGGCAAACTATGCGGGAAGTATTCGAAATAGCCGAACCGGAACCCTTAAAAGACCGGCACGTATTGCTGGTGGACGATATTATTACCACCGGTGCAACATTGGAAGCCTGCGGGTCGGTGATGCTGAAAGTACCAGGCCTCCGGCTCAGTATTGCAACAGTAGCCTGGACGATTTAACCGATCTGTTATTTCAATCCACGTTTTTCATGTAGGTTTGGGTAGATGACAAGGATTTTTTTATTGCTGATAATAGCGGTTGCAGCATTTGGTTGCAGCAAAAACGATTTTATCACCTCCCCGGATGCCTATCTAAGCACTTCCGCAGATTCACTGCATTTTGATACCGTTTTCACCACCACGGGCTCGGTTACCAGGTCTTTCAAAATATTCAACCCGAACGATGGTAAATTAAAGCTAAGCAAGGTGGAACTTGCCGGGGGTTCTGCATCCGCATTCCGGTTGAATGTGGACGGAACAGCGGGTACTTCTTTTACTAACGTGGAGATTGAGGCAGGGGATAGTATTTATGCGTTTGTCACGGTGAGCATAAACCAGAACAGTGCAAACTTACCTTTCCTGATCCGCGACAGCATTGCTGTCTCCTGGAATGGAAAAACCCGCTATGTACAACTTGATGCGTTCGGTCGCAATGCACATTTCTTTCGCAACCGGCGGGTGATTTCTGACACAAGCTGGAACAACGACTTGCCATATGTTATTATCGGAGGGCTGCAGGTTGATGCGGGCCGAACACTTACCATCAGTAAGGGTACCCGTATATATGTGCATGCCGATGCACCGATAATCGTTGACGGAACATTGAAAGCCATCGGTGAAAAAGCCGACAGCACCCGTATTGTGTTCCAAGGCGACCGTCTTGATGAGCCCTACCGTGATTATCCGGGCAGCTGGCCGGGGATTGTATTCCGTACTTCAAGCAGGGACAACGAACTGCAGTTTGTCACCATCCGCAACGCCTACCAGGGGGTGGTTAGTCAAAACCCTGCTGCAGGCGGAAATCCGAAACTGGTACTTAACGAATGTATCTTTCACAACATCTATGATGTGGCGGTCGGTGGACTGAACAGCAGCATCAATGCCCGTAACTGCCAGATCACACAGTCCGGCTACAACGTGTTCCTGGTGGGCGGAAACTACTATTTCAACCACTGCACCATTGTGAGTTACGGAAGTTATTTCCTGCAGCACAAAAACCCGGTGCTTGTCCTCAGCGATATCAGTGGCGGTACACCTTTAGACGTTACCGCGATAATCAGGAACACAATCATTTATGGTGAAGGTGGCAATGTAGACGACGAAATCCTTGTGAACCGCAAAGCACCGACGGCATTGTTCAATGTGCAGTTTGATAACGTGCTGTATAAAATGAAAAATGCGGATCCGGCAGGCTGTAGTTTTACCGGAACAAAGATCAGGAACCAGCCGCCGGGCTTCGACAGCATCAATACCAGCAAACCATTCTACAATTTCCGGTTGAGGGCAGGTTCAAAAGCAGTTGACATTGCAGGAACCTTTGGTACCCCGCTATTCGACCTCGACGGGAATCCAAGAAATACCGGCGCCGCTCCTGACCTGGGAGCATACGAGCGACAATAGCATTTCGTACTTTTAGTCTTCAATCGAATAACATGAAAATGCTTTTCACGCTCGCTTTCGCAACCCTGACTATCCTGGTAACAGGTGGCATTGCTGTAAATATTTACAGCTTCCAGGTAAAAGGCCTCGATGGCGATACCATACGATTCAATGATTTTAAAGGAAAGAAGATCCTGATCGTGAATACGGCTTCGAAATGCGGGAATACCCCTCAATATGAAGAACTGGAGAAATTGTACCAGAAGTATAAAGACCGGCTGGTTGTTGTCGGGTTCCCTGCAAATAATTTCGGGGCACAGGAGCCGGGAAGCAACGAAGAGATCCGTGAATTCTGCAAAAAGAACTACGGGGTCAGTTTCCCGATGGCGGAAAAAATATCTGTCAAAGGGGATGATATCGCTCCCATTTACCAATACCTGACCGGGGAAGCAAAGAAGATTGGTATTGAAGACCCGGTGAAATGGAATTTTACAAAGTTCCTGATCGATGAAAAAGGGAAACTGATAACGGTGTTCCATCACAAAACCAAACCACTGAGCGAAGAAATAACCAGATATCTTGAATCAAATTAGACAATTAAGCTCTGCCCACTTTCGAGTGGAGGCCTAAAAAAAGAAAAGGCTGTCTTGAAGCGATAGTTTTTTATGGAACAAAGACTATTCGTTTCCCGGCCCTGTACCTGTATCACCGCGAAAAAAAGCCACCTCTAATCTTTGAGGTGGCCAGAATGTATTTCCGTTGAAACCGGGTTAATTCCTGCTGTTAAACCTGCTGAGGAGGCGTAAAATTTCGATATACAACCAGACAATAGTCACCATCAGACCAAAGGCACAGTACCATTCCATATACCGGGGAGCACCCATGTCGGCCCCGGTTTCAATTCTTTCGAAGTCGAGTATCAGATTCAGGGCAGCGATGGCAACAATGAAAAATGAGATACCGTAACCAAGCAGGCTGTTATCGCCAAGTTCCATAAATCCCGGATAAGCGCCGAATATACGCATCACCCAGAGTACCAAATAGAAGAGCGCAATTGAGGCGGTGGCCACCAGCAGGATCGCTTTGAATTTCTGCGTGGGCCTGATAATCCGGAAATTATACAGCAAAAACATAACAATGGCTACACAGAAGGTGAGTCCAACAGCCTGCATCACGATTCCCGGATGGCTTTCCCTGAAGGCATCGTTTACGATCACCGAAATGGCACCAAGGAATAATCCTTCCAGGATGCCATAAGCCGGCGCCAGGTATGGTGACCATGCTGGTTTAAAAATGATAATCAAAGCTGTAATGAAGCCGCCGATTAATCCACCCCATAAGTAAGGTATTACGTTGAGCTGATTCACTGAATTCTCGTAGAGGTACCATGTATAGGTAGCGCCTGCGAGTACCATGATCAGCATGAAGCCGAATTTATTAATGGTACCACGCACACTCATCGTGCCGTTCATTTCCTGTTCGGCGTTCAGGGAGCGTGTAAAAATTTTTTCGGAAAGAGTGGGGTTTCCGGATTTGAAAATTGACATATCGATTCGTTTTTCATGAAGTTAAGCGAAATTATTTTCGCATCGCAATTATCCTGCGGTCGATTTTTTTCAGGGCAGGATACTCATTGGCAGAACGGAAAACATATCCCTTTTCTCCCTGTAGCAGGGCGATCATTTTTGCAAGAGAATCACGGGTGGCTGGCTCGCTGAACATGCGATCGTGTGTAAGCAGCACAACGTGGTTCTTAACCATAGAGTTATTTGAGTGGAAAGCATTTTCAACCTGTCGCGCCATCTCTTCTGCGCTCTGCACCGGTTTGTTTTTTTGGTTGAAGCGCCATTCCACGTCCCAGCCCATTACATTGTATCCCACCGAGTCCATCAGTTTCGCCAGCCTGCGGGTGCTGCGGGTGGTGCGAATTCGGCTGCTTACCACCCAACTGTTATTGCCCGGAAAACGGATGATCGGTTCAACGAAATGAAGTGAATCCTGTATGCGTAAAAAATCGGCAAGTGCCTTAGCCGGGGAATGATAAAAAGACTCGTAATGGTTATGCCCTGCGTGACTGTAACTGTGATTGGCGAAAACGATATTCATTCCTTCCTCCCGCAGCGTATCCAGTATCGCTTTCCCCTTCAGCCTGCGGGCGTGTTC
>DASVBM010000474.1:0-10393 GCA_036375835.1 Chitinophagaceae bacterium
GAGGCGGCGGTACTGCTGGTGGAGATCACATTCGAGAGTGGCCTTCCGGAAATATACCATGTTCCTGTGATGTTCGTGAACGGAAAGGAAGGTAAGCAACTGGCACAGGAACACCCATCTGCAATCATCGCAGAACTTGAGCTGGGTGACAGGAAAGGTTTTCTCTGCGATGCCGTATACATCGAATCATTCCGGCGTGCTTTGGTCAGGATGATGGCAGAGAACAAACATTTTATGGGCAGTTCGGAACTGGTTTTCAGTTCTGTTACTGCCTTGCAGCGATTCGCAGAGACTGCGGATTTCGACTCCAGGGTCAACACCAACAATAAGGTGTACACCTCAGTCACTTATGGAAATGAATACCTGCTGAAGGTCTACCGCCGCGCCGATCGGGGTGTGCATCCCGATGTGGAGCTCACCCGCTATCTATCTGAACTGAGCAGTGGTATTACCACGCAATACAGTGGGCTGCTGGAATACAGGTCCGGCAGTATCGGGTACCAACTGGCCATGCTGGAAAAACTTGAGGAAAATCACGGCGACGGTTACACGTACATGCACGACCGGCTCGCCAATTTCGTTGAACGGATACTCGCGCGCGATCGCAGTACCCTGCTCAGCTACAAAAAGCTGGGTTCCCTCACCGCACCGGTTTCATTCGAAGAACTGGATGAAAACCAGAAAGAATTCATCGGCAGCAATGCAGCAGATATTGCGCGGCAGATCGGATCGCGGCTCGCGCAGGTGCATCGTGCACTGGCATCAGGCACAGGTGCTGCTTTTTTGCCGGAACCGTTCTCACTGCACTATCAGCGATCGCTGTTTTCATCTATGACTACATTGGTCCGGGAAACGATGCAGAGTGTCAGCTCACGCAAACAAACCCTTCCAAAGAATGCAGCGGAGGATGCGGCTGCGCTGTTACTTAAAAAGGATAATCTGCTGCATGAACTGAAAAAGATCTACAGTAAAAAATTTGACGTAGTCAAAATCCGTATCCACGGGAACATGAACCTCCGGCATGTATTACTCACGGGTCGTGACCTGCTGATTCACGACTTCGCAGGTAATCCTTTGAAGGCATTCAGCACAAGGCGGCTGAAGCGTTCTCCCCTCCGTGACGTGTCGGCAATGATTCATTCATTTTATTACGTGGCGTACGAAACCTTCATGGGTTCCGCGCAGATACCAGCCGATGACCAGCTGGCGCTCCTGCCTTTTGCAGATTACTGGGCGCATTACATGAGTTGCTTCTTTATGCGGGCCTACGTCGAACGCACTGCGGAGATCCCTTTCATTCCTTCTGATCCCAGTGACCTGGAAACCATGCTGAACGCTTACCTGTTGGAACATTCACTTCAATGGTTTAATTATGAATTAAATCACCACGCGGACAAGGCAGCTGTCCTCCTGCGGGTGCTGGAGGCTATAATGAAGGAAAGGGATATCTAGCAACTCAGATAACACATTGATGTTCAATGATTTAACAGATTTGTTGCGCTGAAACAGACAGGGATAAGCCATGATTCCCATGGCGGACCGCTAATTCTGGCCATGGAACAGGCATCCATCAGCCATGGATCACCCATAGATGGTCCATAGCTCACCCATACTAACAGCCTAAATCCGGTCAGTTTGCGTAGCCTTATCTGAAATATTTCCTAAACCGAAACCCGGTTCCGCCGCTGATCTGCCGCCCTAGCGGTTTTTCAATTATTTTTGCAGGCTAATCTCAATTGATTCATAATGAGCCGGAAAGGAAAAGTATTGGTGGCCATGAGCGGAGGTATCGACAGTACCGTAACCGCGCTTATGCTGCACCACGAAGGGTATGAGGTTGTGGGCATCACAATGAAGACCTGGGATTATGCCAGCAGCGGTGGCAGTTCCAAAGAAACAGGCTGCTGTAATCTTGATTCATTTAATGACGCAAGAGCCGCGGCAGTTCACCATGGATTCCCGCATTTTATCCTGGATATCCGTGATGAATTTGGCGATTTCGTGGTGGAGAACTTTGTTGAAGAATACCTCGCCGGGCGCACCCCGAATCCCTGTGTGATGTGTAATACTCATATCAAATGGCGCGCATTACTGAAAAGAGCGAATGCACTTGAGTGTGATTTCATTGCCACCGGCCATTATGCTAACGTTTTGCAGTCCGCCGGCGGCCGTTACACAATCTCCAAAGGCCTGGATGAGACCAAAGACCAGAGTTACGTGCTCTGGGGACTGGACCAGGAACTGTTGAGCAGGACCATCATGCCCCTGGGGAAATACCGCAAAACGGAGATCCGGCAAATGGCGCATGATTTCGGATATCCCGAACTCGCGAAAAAAAGTGAGAGTTATGAGATCTGCTTTGTTCCCGACAATGATTACCGCGGCTTTCTCCGGAGAAAAGTGGAGGGGCTGGAAGAAAAAGTTTCCGGCGGTTGGTTCGTGGACCAGTCAGGCAAAAGACTGGGGCAACACAAAGGCTACCCGTTCTACACGATCGGCCAGCGCAAAGGCCTGGATATCGCATTGGGAAAACCTGCATATGTAACGGCCATTGATCCGGAATCGAATACTGTTGTTCTCGGCGACGAAACTGATCTTGAACAGAACAACATGCTGGTTTCCCGGATTAACTGGATGAAATACGAGGGAATCACAGATGGGATGGAAGCAGTGACCAAAATCCGTTACAAGGATCGCGGTTCAATCAGCAATCTTTTTACTGAACCAGATGGAGTCCGCGTTCGTTTTTATGAAAAGGTGAAGAGTATCGCACCCGGTCAAAGTGCGGTGTTCTATGAAAATGACGAAGTGATCGGCGGTGGTATAATTCAGCGCGGCGCACTCGTTCCATAAAACTCTTATCTTCATTCCATGCGTTCCCTTGTTGCGATAATATTAACAAGCCTGCTGGCGTTCACGGCCTGCAAGAAAAGTGAGCTACTGAGTTACCCGGCGCTGACTGAATATTATCCATTGAAGCCGGGGAAAACCTTTCTCTACCGCCTGGATTCCACGGTGAGGCTTCCTTTTGGCACCGGACTCACGGTAAAATATTTCCTGGCTAAAGATTCTGTTGAATCACAGTTCAGCGACGCGCAGGGCAGACCTTCATTCCGACTCTTCCGGTTCCTGCGGGATACTGCGCAATTGCAACCCTGGGCTTACAAATCGACTATTGTTGTGACGATCGATAATGAGAAGAAATGGATTGAATACATCGAAAATAACCTTCGGTTCATCGCTCTACACCAGCCAGTCACTGAAGGCTTTTCCTGGAAGGGAAACAGTTACATCGATACCCGCAGCGGTAACTCGCTGGTAAAATACATGGACGACTGGAATTATACTTATAGTAACGTTAACCAGTCCTTCACTGTAAAGAAAGGTACCTTCGACAGTACTATAACAGTTCTGCAGGTGGATGAGGTGAGCCCGCCGGGTCCATTCAACCCTTCTTATTACCAGCAGACCAATTTATCGAAAGAAATTTATGCAAAAGGAGTGGGCCTGGTATACAAAGAATTTTTGCATAAGACCTGGGACCTAAGCCCGAATCCGCATTGGGTAGATGACAGTTACGGTATTAAGCTGAACCTTGTCGATTTCAAATAACCTGTTCGGTTACCTCATAAAACCACTCTTCAAATCCCCGCATCTTACTGCAATCGAAATCACTAACTTTAAAGCACAATCGAAAAGCTGATGAAGTATCTCGTAGCGGTGATCTCAATGTGTTTTTTTGTGTATGAAGCCGCAGCCCAATATCCTAAACTGATTGTCCGGTTCACAGATAAGAATGGAACCAGTTTCAGCACCGGCAATCCGTCGGCTTATCTTTCTGCCCGCGCCATGAACAGGCGTTCGCGTTATAATATCACTATTGACAGTTCAGACCTCCCGGTATCGCAACGATACATTGACAGTGTTTTATCAAAGGGACCCGTCACCCTGCTCAGCCGTTCAAAATGGCTGAACCAGGTGCTGATCCAGTGCACCGACCAGTCAACTATTAACAAGATC
This sequence comes from Chitinophagaceae bacterium, assembly GCA_036375835.1. Classification (GTDB taxonomy): domain Bacteria; phylum Bacteroidota; class Bacteroidia; order Chitinophagales; family Chitinophagaceae; genus JAEZDC01. The sequence continues at coordinate 4,021 of DASVBM010000474.1, forward strand.
CTTGCGTTACCGTTTGTGAAGACAGTGCAGGGCATCGGATACAAGCCGGGAATTCCACCGGAAAGATTTACGGAGACGCTGCAACCGGCACCACCGTTCACGATGTTGCAAAAAACCAATGCGGATGTATACAACTATGGCAACAATTATAATCAGGTACATATCCATGAAGGTGAATTCCTGCACAACAACGGTTTCAGCGGTCAGGGAATTATAATAGCAGTGCTGGATGCGGGTTTCAGCGGTTTCAAAACAATACCCGCTTTCGACAGCATCCGGATTAACGGGCAAATACTCGGGGAGCGAGATTTCGTTGCGTTTGATAACAGCGTGAATGAAGACGATAGCCATGGCCGTTCGGTGCTCAGCGTAATGGCGACGAACTGGCCCGGGCAGATGGTTGGTACTGCTCCAAAGGCAAATTACTGGTTGATCCGAACAGAGAATGCAGCAACCGAATACCCGATTGAAGAGCACAATTGGGTAGTGGGCGCAGAGTTCGCTGACAGCTGCGGAGCGGATCTTATCAGTTCTTCGCTCGGCTATCTTACTTTCGACGACCCGGCCTTCAACCACAACTACTCGGAATTTTACAGAAATCTCGCGATGGTTTCAATCGGTGCTACTACCGCAGCAAAAAAGGGAATGATTGTAGTGAACAGCGCTGGTAATGAAGGAACAAGTTCATGGAAATATATTGGCTTTCCTGCTGACAGTGACAGTGTTTGTGCGGTGGGCGCGGTATCGCAAACCGGTGCGGTAGCCGGTTTCAGCAGTTATGGTTATCCCGGACGCGTCAAACCAAACATCGCCTCTGTTGGAAGTGGTACGGTACTGGCGGGTACTGGCAACTCAACGGTCACCGGCAGCGGAACTTCTTTCGCCTGCCCTAATGTAGCAGGACTGATCGCCTGTTTATGGCAGGCTTTCCCGGAATTTAATAACATGCAGATACTGGATGCGGTATATAAAAGCTGCCCGACTTATCTCACTCCTGACGATCGCATCGGTTTCGGGATACCCAATATGCGTGTTGCGTACCAGTTACTGGAAACCCGGCGTAACGCGAACAATCCGGCCAGTAGCTGGTTAACTGCTAATCCGGTTCCCTTCAATAATGGAAACCAGTTGCGTGTGAAATTCACAGCGCCGGAATCGGGAAAAATCGTTCTCCGTATGTTTGATGAAAAAGGCAGTATTGTTGATAAAGTGGAACTGACAACGACCGAGCATTCGAGCTATCAGGTGTCTTTCACCCGTACTCCACAACTTGCGCGCGGAGTTTACCTTGTTCAATACGTTGGCAAGAAAGTACGGGAAACGATCAAAGTGGTGAAACAGTAAACAAGGCTGCAAACATTGTGTCCGCCTTCCGTCCATAACCTTTCAGCAATTCTTTACGGATCAGCTTCACTCCTTTGTGACTGAGTATCTCCTCCACTGCCGATTCGTTTTCCGGCTTGAAAACGGAACAGGTTATGTACAGAAGATACCCACCTTCTTTTATTGACAGGATAACATTCCGCGTAATGCTACTTTGTAATGAAACATAGTAACCGATCTTCCCGGCATTGAAAAAACACAGTTGCTCGGGATTACGGCTCCAGGTGCCTGATCCGCTGCAGGGCGCATCGCAGATCACCAGGTCAAAACATTTTTCACCAACCGGTTTTTCTGTCGTCAGGTCAGCAACCAGCGCAGTGTAGTCTTTTATTCCCGCGGCAGCGAAACGGCGCCGCAGGTTGCTGATGATCGAAGCCCTGAGATCAGAAACCGTCAGCCGGATACGACCAAGGCAATCGTATGCGAGGATCGATTTACCCCCGCTCGCCGCACAACAATCCCAAACCTCCCACGATTGCCTGTCGCCCCGTATTGACGAAAAAAAACCGCCGACCCGCTGCGAAGAATGATCCTGCACAATTGCGTCGGTATTCAGGTTAATGAGCGTTTCTATCTTCGTTCCATTCGGAAGGGCAATGCAGGTATCGCTACAGTTGATGAATGAAATACCTGCTGCATGCAATTGTTGTCGTACCAAGGCTTCTTTTCCGGGTCTCAATCTCAGGTGGAGATCGGGCTGCAACAGGTGTGAAAGCGTGAATTCCTCGGGCTCCACTCCTGCGCTGAGATATGAAGTAAACGGAAATACGTCCGCAAGCCTGAAAGCTGTTTCATTTTGACAGAAATCGATGCGCTTTCGCAAATCTTCGCTCCAAGCGCTTAACCACCGTTCGTCGTATAAAGCCTTCCAGTTTGCCGGTTGCGGCGTGCAAAGAAAAATCCCTGCTTTCATTTTTTCATTGGGATCGGCGGCTTTCATTGCATGTCCCAACCGGTAGTAACAGTAACAGGCATGGCTGATCGATTTCCGGTCAGTTGAACCATGCTTGCGATGGGCAGCAAAAAATTCTTTCAGGTAATGATGCAATGGAACAGCCCCATTGTACTCAGCGGTGATTTTTATCGCGGTTTCAAGGTAACGGTGTGCAAACGACATGAACAAAAATAAAAAATCCCGCGTGGCGGGATTCTGTATGCTTACTGGTAGTAGTAGGTATAATTCAACGTATATCCCGGCGGAACTGGTGTAACGAGGATTGAACCTTTTGTGGGGCGCCCAAAACTATTCGTCGTTGTCACGGTAGCCGTTGCTGTAATAGTTCCGGTTACATTACCGCCGCCGGCATTACCGCTTTGAACTTTTTTGGTAACTATATTGGGTGACCCATTCTCCGGTGAAAGGATAATAAAACATTCCTCGCCCATCACCGCGGGTGCTTTCCCTGCCCCAAATGTCATCGTGGTGGTTCCCGCCGGCGCCAGCACCCCGGTAATCGGGTCGGCAGTAGAGTTGGTGGCTGTCAGCAAGTTGCCGAGTCCGTCGTAGGTGTAGGTTTCCCGGGAGGAAAGTTCCATCGTTCCGCTGACAAAACTTTCGCGGTAGGTTTCCTTCTTGTCAACCTTACCAGTTCCACTATAAGTGTACACGATGCTGTCGCTGAACGTTGTACCAGACATATATGTGGTGGCCATCACGTACTTCAGTTTGTTTGTTGTTCCCTGGTAATTGACATAATATATGGTCGAATCAATAGACACCGGCATACCCGGAAACAGCGCAAACGGTTCCGCGAATATTTTTTCAATCCGACCATCCGAAGCACGCTGAATATTATAAAGACCGCTTACATCAAATCCATTTGTTTTGCCGGTGGATTTGTACTGCGTGAGTCGCTTCGATGCATCCCAGGTGAACGTTACAACGTTGGTATCGGCAGTGCCTCCCGTGATCGCAACTGCTTTCACCAGAAGATCACCATTCGTGCCGGTATTGCCGCCACCCGGGTTTCCGCCACCTGGGTTTCCGCCGCCGCTGGCAGGAGGTAATGTCCAATCAATCTCTTTCTGGCAGGAGAATAACGCAAAGGTTACTACAACAATCAATAAGTGTAGTATGGTTTTCATAAGCAGATTTTAGTTGCAGCAAATTGCGGGGAACCATCAGAGTTCCAGCAGGGTCTTTACCGGGTCTTTCCCGATAAGCAGCATCGCCGGATTTTCCAGCAACTCTTTTACCCGTACAAGAAAACTTACGCTTTCCCTTCCGTCTATTATGCGGTGGTCATAACTCAAAGCCAGGTACATCATCGGTTTGACTACTACCTGCCCGTTTTCCACCATCGGTCTTTCCTGGATCTTATGCATACCCAGTATCGCACTTTGCGGAATGTTTATAATCGGGGTACTCATCAGGCTGCCGAAAACACCACCGTTTGTAATGGTGAATGTGCCACCCTGCAGGTCTTCGGTCGTGAGTTTACTATCCCTCGCCTTACCTGCCAGTTCCAGCACCTTTTTTTCAATCTCAGCCATACTCAGGCTTTCGACATTCCTTATCACCGGTACGGTCAACCCTCTTGGCGTGCTCACCGCAATGCTAATATCCGCATAATCGTGATAGATAATTTCGTCACTATCAAGGTATGTGTTCACAGCAGGCCATTCGCTCAATGCAATTGCACAGGCTTTCGCAAAAAAGCTCATGAACCCGAGGTTTACCCCATGTGCTTTATTAAACGAATCTTTGAACTGCTTTCGTATGTTCATGACAGAACTCATGTCCACTTCGTTGAAAGTGGTCAGCATCGCAGTTGTGTTTTTGGCCTCTACCAGCCGCCTGCTGATGGTTTTCCGAAGGTTACTCATGCGCTCCCGGCGCTCATTCCGACTGAAAAGCGGTTGCCCCTCAAAGGACTTCCGCCCGGCATTGGAAAGCGCTTCCAGTACGTCGTGTTTCAGGATCTTCCCACCAATACCGGTTGCCGTGATGGAAGACGGATCCACTTTTTTATCGGCTATAATTGCGCTGGCAACAGGGGTTGCTTTTACATCATTCGCCACTGCAGTCACTGGAATGTCCTTAACGGGTGATGATACTTTTTGGTCGGTGGCAGGAGCATCTGCAACAGGCTTCTCAGTGGTAGTGACTGGTTTCTGCGCGGTTTCATCTATCGATGCCAGCACACTCCCGATCTGAAGGGTATCGCCCTCCCTGGCAACAGTTTGTAATATGCCCGCTTTTTCTGCGTTGACTTCGAAAGTTGCCTTCTCGCTTTCGAGTTCTGCTACCACCTCATCTCTTTCCACATAATCGCCGGTTTTTTTAACCCATTTCAACAGGGTGACTTCCGAAATAGATTCGCCAACTGCTGGAACTTTTATTTCAATCATATCTGGTCTTTCAATGTTTACTGTTTAGCTGCTTATTACCACTGATGCTGCACGGAATGCCATGCCCGGCTAAATTCCGAACGCTGTATCAATGATTTCCTTTTGTTCTTGTGCATGTACCCGGGAATAGCCGGTTGCTGTGGCAGCACTGGCGTGCCGGCTGATGACACCGTAGTTAATATTCTTCAGATGCATCTGCAGGAAGGAAGCGGCGCCCATGTTCAATGGCTCTTCCTGCACCCAGAACCAGGTGGCCTTGCTGTATTTGCGATATAAAGCGTCGAGTTGCTTTTCAGGCAGGGGGTACAATTGTTCCAGCCTTACAACGGCAACATCGCTTTTATTCTCCTTTTGTTTTCTGTCGGCGAGTTCAAAATAAATTTTACCAGAACAGAATAGCACTTTGTTGACTTCTGCGCCGTCTTTAACCATTGGATCGTCGATCACCTCCCTGAAACCGCCTTCTGAAAATTCATTGACCGGGCTGTAAGTACCAGGGAAACGCAGGTTCGCTTTCGGCGTGAAAATCACCAGGGGTTTCCGGAACGGCCAGGCAAGTTGCCTTCTCAATACATGGAACAGATTGGATGAAGTAGTGATGTTCGCAACCACGATATTCAGTTCGGCACTCATCTGCAGGAATCGTTCCATCCGTGCGCTGCTGTGTTCCGGTCCCTGTCCTTCATACCCATGCGGAAGTAACATGGTTATGGCATTCATCCGGTTCCATTTCTGTTCACCTGCAACAATAAACTGGTCAATGATGGTCTGGGCTCCATTGCCAAAATCACCAAACTGGGCCTCCCAGATCACCAAAGCATGGGGGTTGGCCATTGAATATCCATATTCAAAACCGAGGACCGCGTATTCACTCAACAAAGAGTTATAAATCAGCAGTTTGTTATCTCCGCCTATTCCTTTTAACCGGTTGTATCCTTTGTTCGTGTTCTCGTCGTAGATAACGGCATGCCGGTGGCTGAAGGTACCGCGCTTGACATCCTGGCCACTCATTCGCACGACGTTTCCTTCTGCCAGGATCGAACCGTAAGCCAGTAATTCGGCAGTAGCCCAGTCAATTTTGTTTTCTGTTTCCAGCAGTTTCACTTTATCCTGTAGCAGTTTCTCCACCTTGCGGAGGGGCTGGAATCCCTCCGGCCACTGCATGATGTGATTGAACAGCCGCCTGAGTTCCTCCGGGTTAATCGACGTTACCGGTGAGCGCTCGAAATCGGCAGCTGTCGCTTTCCGCAGGCTTCTCCACCATTCTTCCGGTTGCTGGTAAGTGTAGGGAAGGGGATTTTGTTTTACATCGTCCAGCCGCTCCTGCAGATCGTTCCAGAACTTTTTCTCCATTTCCTTTGCAAGCTCACGCGCATCGCTTTCCCCGTTTTCGATCAGGTAGTTGGTATATACCTCTCTCGGATTTGCATGTTTGTCGATAATCCCATACATCTTCGGCTGTGTGTACTTCGGATCGTCGCCTTCATTATGTCCATGGCGGCGGTAACACAACATGTCGATAAAAATATCAGAGTTAAACTGCTGGCGGTATTCCGTGGCAATCTGTACCGCGCGCACCATAGCTTCAGCATCGTCACCGTTAACATGCAACACAGGGGCCTGTATCATGGCAGCAATG
>DASVBM010000222.1:0-2170 GCA_036375835.1 Chitinophagaceae bacterium
TTGCGGATTGGGGAAAATGGATGTTCCGGTAAGCGATATAGCGGTTTACCAGCCCAAGCCCTTTTATAACGGCAGGCGGAAGATTTTCCGGCAGGTCTGTTTCAGACAGCTGCGAGAGTAACTGGAAGGTCAGCTTCCCGATCATCTTGCCGCTCAGTGAGCGCGCCTTTAATTTCTCGGTTGTAGGATAAATCGGTTCCAGGAATACCTTCCCTTCCTGTTTCTCCTGCGTGAAGACCTCCAGTTCGGGGTGTACCATCTGCGGACGGCCATTGAAGAAACCGGTTCTTCCGAATACCAGGTAATCTCTTCCTTCCACCAGGTGCTTCTGTACCCAGTTCACCCCCTGGAACCAGGCCAGTTCCAGTATCCCGGACCGGTCTTCCAGCTGGGCCACCAGTCTTTTGCCGGCGCGCGCACCCATAACCTGGATATTCGTCAGCCTGCCCGCCACCTGTATGAATTCTGTTGATGGGGTGATCTCGCTGATCAGGCTCACCCGCGTGCGGTCTACGTGCCGGTAGGGGAAATGATCCAGCAGATCGCCGAAGGTGAATATCTCCAGTTCCTTCTTCAGCATGTCGGCACGAAGCGGACCCACACCTTTCAGGTATTCAACAGGGGTTTCCAGTATCGACGGCCGTGATTTGCTCATTTCCGGATTTACTTACAAATATAACTTCGAAGGGAAAGCAGGCGGTACCGCGCCTGGATGTAACAGTTTTGTATCTAACATATTTGTTACTAAATGCAACGTATGGATGAAACCGCGTTTAACTATGGACCTAAGCCGATACTGACAACTGTGGCAAAATGCGGTCGACTGTTTATCTTCGCCGCCTATGGCTAAGGAGATTGTAGTAAGCGGCATCCGACCCACCGGGTTCCTGCACCTCGGAAATTATTTTGGCGCCATGCGCAATTACGTGCGCATGCAGAATGAGTACGACTGCTATTTTTTCGTAGCCAACTGGCACGCACTGACTACCCATCCGGATGGAAATGAACTGAAGCAAAGCGTTTACCGGGTGATCGCGGAGAACGTTGCCTGCGGCCTGGACCCCGAGAAGGTAGCCCTTTACGTACAGAGCGACATTCCGGAGATTGCCGAGCTCTATCTCTATCTCAATACCCTCGCATATAAAGGTGAACTGGAAAAGACAACCACCTTCAAGGAAAAAGTACGCCTTCAGCCGGAGAACGTCAATGCGGGCCTGCTCACTTACCCGGTTCTGATGGCAGCCGACATCCTGGTGCACCGCGCCGTGAAGGTGCCGGTAGGCAAAGACCAGGAGCAGCACCTTGAAATGGCGCGCAACTTCGCCGAAAGATTTAATTACCGCTACGGAAACGTATTTCCGGCGCCCCAGCCATTTAATTTCGGCAGCGAACTGGTGAAGATCATGAGCCTGGACGGGAACGGCAAAATGAGTAAAAGCGAAAACCAGATGGCTACCATCTACCTCGCAGATGACGACGACGCCATCCGTAAGAAGATCATGAAGGCCAAGACCGACAGCGGTCCCACTGAACCGAACGCCGACAAGCCCGACTATATCGATAACCTCTTTACGCTGATGAGCATCGTAAGCGAAGTAGCGGTACGGCAGAAGTTTTCCAACGACTACAACGAATGCAATATCCGCTATGGCGACATGAAAAAGCAACTGGCCGAGGACATGGTTAAATTCATCCGCCCGATTCGCGAGAAGGCGGCAGAGATCCAGAACGACCGCGACACCCTCAGCCGTATCATCCGGCAGGGAGCCGAGAAGGCCCGTGCCAGCGCTTCAGCGACCCTCGAAGCAGTACGAAAGGGGATTGGCATGAACTATTGATGATACGCATCTGCCACAGCCATAACCTGATCTTTATTCAGGCAAATACTAATGCCAGCCTTGCGGATTCAATTTGGAAGGATAAAGCGGATGATCTATGTTTGACCTCTTGTAAGTACCAGGATAAACTGCAAATTCCCAGATGGCGAAATCAAAGAAACCCAAGCACATTGCCGTAGCAGGTAATATCGGCGCCGGAAAGACCACGCTCACAGAAATGCTCAGCAAACACTACCGCTGGATACCACAGTTCGAAGACGTGGATCACAATCCTTACCTCATGGATTTTTACGAGGATATGCCACGCTGGAGCTTTAACCTGCAGATCTACT
>DASVBM010000436.1:0-5540 GCA_036375835.1 Chitinophagaceae bacterium
GATTGCCTCCAGGTCGCCATTAAGCTTTTGCTCACGGCTCCTGAAGAGTTCACGCATCTCTTTAAAGTAAGTATAGTTATTTTCCAGGGAATCCATTTCGAAATACGCGATACGGAATTCGGCGGGATTTTCTGTAGCGCCTGAGGTCACTGCGGCAGCGCTTAACTGCGGTGCTTTCCTGGAGAAATAAAGAAAGAAGAGCGTTGCAACCGCGATCACCAATACAATGTTTACAATGAGTAGCGCATTTTTCATCCGAGGAATTTTTACAGGAACGAAAATAAATTCATCCGGTTTATACAAAGTGTTAAATAGCAGATATTAAAGATATGGATATGAATCATTTGAACAGATGTGCAAACATACGTTCGATGGCCATCACCGGCAAGAGAATAGATTACCATCTCTGTACTGATTTTAATCATTGTGCCAAAGGCGATTAGCGGCTAGCTTTCTCTCTCGAAACAAACTGCAGGCATATGTCCTGGAAACTTCCTGCGGCCATGGCGATTTTGCTGACCGCTTCATTAACTGCTGCTTCAGCACAGCAACCTACCGTTACAAAGAAAATCAATGTTACCGTTACAGACGCCACCACCAGGAAACCGATTGCAGGTGCGGATGTGCGGCTTAAGGGATTGATCGTTGGAAAGCTCAAAAACAAAACCGACGGGAACGGGATGGCAGTGTTCGAGGTCTACCCGCTTGCAACTAGTTGTACAGTGGAAGTAACGCACGGGGAAATCCATAAGGGCTTCACTGCAACGATCACGTTTGCGGAGACCCAGGCTGAATACAGTGTCACGTCCGCGATGGAACAGAACGTAAAGAAATTGTTGTTAAAGGCCACTGACCCGACCGGCAAAGCGATTCAATATGCAACTATGACGCTGGGCAGCCAGACGAAAATGGCCGACCGTGGCGGCAACGCAGAGTTTGAAATACCTATGGCTTCAACGGAACGAACGCTGCAGTTGACGGTGAGCCACTCCGGATTCCAATCTTACTCTGCCACCATCAGCCTGGATAATCTCACGGGGCCGGAACTGACCGCAAAGCTGGAAAAACAGGCTGTATCGTACGATATGGACAAGCCCATCTCTACTACCAGCGTAGGTGCAACCGGAACCACCCAGTCACCGGCAGCGGTAACCTACCAGCCCGCAACATTTGCCGCAATACCCCCTCACCTGAAAGTAGGTCCTTATACGCCGGTTTGCGAAAGGATGCAGGATCCGGAAACCGCAATACCCAGTATCAATGCAAACTTTGTTACACAGGAGCAATCGCTGTCCGGCGCGGTATTGGACGAGTGCCTCAAGCCAATTAACGAAGCTATAGAAGCCATGGAGGCATACAACGCCTTTCTCAGCCAGATGCCAAAGGAAACCGATCTGACCTGGGATCCGAACAATTTCGACCAGCAATTTAAGGTGGTGGATAAGATGAGTTCAATGGTCGAAAAAATAGGCGCTTTCCTCGCCGAGCCACCTGTATATCTTACCGGATGCTTTGTAAAAGGTACCATCCAGCATGTGGTTGGTGAAACAGCGAAGCAGACCTACCAGTTACAGGAGGGGTATGAAGATGTGAAAAGCTGGTATGAAGAAGCCGGTACCGAACTGGAGGCTGCCAGAACAAAGCTGAACATCAGGCAGCCGGTGACCAATTCGCCTTTGTTTAAACCCATGTTCTGGTACAAGGGTTATAAGGTGACTTCTGCACTCACGGATAATATGGGCATTCTCAAAAATCTACTGCTTAAAGCAAGCGACCCGGAATTGCTGGTTGCCAATGATGAAGGACAAGCCAGTATTCTTACCACCAGGGCGGAAAGCCTGATAGGAAACTTGTCTTCCACCTGCAAAATATTCGAAGCAGAGGAAACGCTCGCGCAGGCTTTCTCAAAAGCAAAAGAAGCGATGATGGCCACGCGGCTGGCAGTGGCGCGCAGCAGTAACCGCGAAATGACCTACCGGAAGGAACTGAATGACGCAATCGGAACCGGTTATCCGGGATTGGCCAATTGGGAAACCCGTGCTACAGACCCTGACCCGATGGTTCAGAATACGGTTGTGGAACAACTGAAAGGCTTCCCTGCTTATAACGATTGGGCACTGGCACACAATAACCGGCTTGCCGCAGACAAAAAAGTGAAAAGGCTGATTGACTTGCTTGGCAGGCTGGATAAACTATGTGAAAGGCTCACTGAACTGTCCTTAAACCTGAATAACCGTGTGGCACTGTACCTGGACCTGTACAAGAAAGGATCTGCATCCGCGCAGAACTGCAACCTGGAGGATGCTAAGACAGCACTGGCAAAACTAAAGGCAGCGGAACGAAACTGCAGCGACTTTCTTCCGAAATATAATAATATCAGGATATACAGCGAACGGTTGCAGCAGGAACTGGACGAGATCGCCAGAACCAAAGCCTGCGATAAAGTAAAATTCCAGAACCCATACGAAAAAAGATATGGACCCTTTGAGGTCGGCTTGAAAGAATGGGTCTCCACAGGCATTCAGCTGAAGAAGCACCAATGGTTCCGCGTGGAATATGATACTACCAGCAAAATCACCTATCCGGAGCAGGGCACCGGCCGGGAGGTAAGGATGTGGCCGGGCGGACATGGTTATTGGGGATGGTTTGTACTGGCTGCAAAACTGGGAGAAGACATCCAGCACGTGGGCGCTACCGGCAGTGGTTATTTTAATACAGACGGTGAACTGCAGTTGGGTGCACCGCGGGTGGCTAAATTTTTCCCCGAAGACGGGGATGGCACCACCGGTACCTGGCGTATTTACGTGTATGTAACGGAGAACCCATAAAAAAAAAGGCCGTCTCAAAATCAATTGAGCCGGCCTCTTTCGTTTTTTTATCGGTTCTGCTTATTCCTCTTCATCGAAGCTCATTGCTTCTCTTGCAGTGGTAAGCAGTTCGTATTCTTCTTTGTTACCAACGATCAGGTTTTCAAATTCCCTCAGGCCTGGACCCGCAGGTATCAGGTGACCGGTAATAACGTTCTCTTTCAGTCCGAGCATTTCATCTGCCTTACCGTTAATGGCTGCAGAACTCAGCACCTTGGTAGTCTCCTGGAACGATGCAGCCGATATCCAGCTCTGTACACCAAGTGATGCCTTGGTGATACCAAGCAGCACCGGTGTTGCGGTTGCAGGATGTGCGTCTCTCACCTCCACCAGTTTCTTATCCGAGCGGCGGAGAATAGAGTTCTCTTCCCTCAACTCACGGAGCGTGATAATCTGGCCAGCCTTGAGTTTACCGCTATCGCCGGGCTCTGTAACAACCTTCTTGTCGAAGATCCGGTCGTTTTCTTCGATAAAGTCGAAGCGGTCTACCAGGTCTTCCTCGAGGAAACGTGTATCGCCCGCATCCACTATTTCAACCTTCTTCATCATCTGCCTTACGATCACCTCGATGTGCTTATCGTTGATTTTTACCCCCTGTAAGCGGTAAACCTCCTGGATCTCGTTCACGACGTATTCCTGTACAGCGAAAGGTCCTTTGATGGCAAGGATATCAGCCGGTGCGATCTGGCCATCAGACATCGGTGTACCAGCCTTCACAAAGTCGCCGTCCTGTACCAGGATCTGCCTTGTCAGCGGCACCAGGTATTTTTTCACAATGCCATCCTTCGCCTCAACGATGATCTCCCTATTACCACGCTTTACGTTACCAAATGCCACAACACCGTCGATTTCGCAGACAACAGCCGGGTTACCCGGGTTTCTTGCTTCGAAGAGTTCGGTAACACGCGGAAGACCTCCGGTGATATCTCTCAGTTTACCAAGTATACGGGGGATCTTCACCAGCACCTGGCCTGCTCTCACATCATCACCTTCTTCCATGATGATATGTGAACCTACCGGGAGGTTATAGTGCTTCACATCCTTTCCATCGATGATTACGGTCGGGATCTTGGTCTTGTCTTTTGTTTCGATTACCACTTTCTCCCTGTGACCGGTCTGCTCGTCGGCTTCGTCACGATAAGTAACACCCTCGATCACATTTTCAAATCGCACCTTACCGATTTGTTCTGCCACGATTACGTTATTGAACGGATCCCATGTACAGATCATCTCCCCTTTCTTCACCTGCTGCCCGTCTTTTACGTTCAGCGTGGCTCCGTAAGGAACGTTATTGGTGATCAGCAGGCGGTCGTTCTTCACGTCCATGATCCGCACTTCGCCTGTACGACCGATTACTATTTTCACTTTATTTCCTTCGGCATCGGTAGTATCTACAGTTCTTAAACCGTCAAACTGAACAGTACCATCGAACTTGGCGATAAGTCCAGATTCAACCGAAGCAGATCCGGCCACACCACCCACGTGGAAGGTACGCAGTGTCAGCTGTGTTCCCGGCTCACCAATGGACTGGGCTCCCATGATACCCACCGCGTCACCACGCTGAGCCATGTAGCCTGTCGCCAGGTTTTTACCGTAACATTTCACACACACGCCGCGTTTGCTTTCGCAGGTGAGCACGGAGCGGATTTCAACCGTGTCGATTCCTGACTCTTCTATACGGTCAGCAACCTCAGCGGTGATCTCTTCACCTGCTGATATGATCAGCTCGTCCGTTACCGGGTGGTAAACATCATGGAGTGATGTTCTTCCCTCGATACGATCGCTCAGTGGTTCAATAATGTCTTCGTTATCTTTTAACGCCGAGGTGGCAATTCCTCTCAGGGTTCCGCAGTCTTCTTCAGTGATCACCACGTCCTGTGCTACGTCAACCAGACGTCGGGTCAGGTAACCCGCATCCGCTGTCTTCAGGGCCGTATCGGCAAGACCTTTACGCGCACCGTGCGTGGAGATGAAATAATCCAGTACGTTCAAACCACCCTTGAAATTGGACAGGATCGGGTTTTCGATGATCTCGGAACCGGTAGAGCCAGATTTCCGTGGCTTGGCCATCAATCCCCTGATACCGGCAAGCTGTTTTACCTGCTGTTTCGAACCCCTCGCTCCTGAGTCCAGCATCATATAAACAGAGTTGAAGCCCTGCTTGTCTGCCTGCATTTCACGGATCAGCGTTTCAGTAACGCGGGTATCCACACGGCTCCAGATGTCAATGATTTGGTTATAGCGTTCGTTGTTGGTGATGAGACCCATGTTATAGTTCTCCATCACTTCGTCCACTTCAGTCTGTGCAGCAGCAACGAGTTCTTCCTTTACTTCCGGAATGGTAAGGTCGTTGATAGAGAACGACAGACCACCACGGAAGGCGGTACGGAAACCAAGCGTCTTGATATCATCCAGGAACTGAACCGTTTCAGGGATGGTTGTGTTCTTGAGGATGTCGCCGATGATTTCACGAAGGCTCTTCTTGGTAAGGATGGCATTTACATAGCCATTCTTCTTAGGTACGAACTGGTTGAACAGTACGCGACCTACAGTTGTTTCAATAAGCTTCTTCTCCAGCTGACCTTCCTTGTTACGAACGTCAACGCGAACCTTAATCCATGAGTGCAGGTCAACACGCTTTTCATTGTGCGCGATGATTACTTCCTCCGGAGA
>DASVBM010000496.1:0-5751 GCA_036375835.1 Chitinophagaceae bacterium
GGTAAGCTAGCCAAAAAACAGTTCGATTTAAAAATAGACTCGATCGCCTTACATTTAAACTTTGTTACCCTTCGTTCAACGAACTGAATAGCAGCCATAAGGCACAACGAGTAATCACAACCAAAATATGTATGTCGCAAAACAATATCAATTTAGCAGGAGAATTCTATGCAATGCACGCTCTATTCAGGCGCGGCTTTGTCGCTGCGTTAACATTAGGCAACACAAAAGGTGTAGACATACTTCTTTATAATCCAGCCAACGAAAAACAGTTCAAGGTTGAAGTAAAGACATCGTCTACGAGAAAAAACGAACCAAATTTCGGTGGTGAGAATATCAGTTGGATAATGAACAAGAAGCATGAACTAATGAGTCTGGAAAATTTGATTTATTGCTTCGTATATATCCCGGTTAACAACCTTGACCAACCAAGAATATTTTTCGTCCCCTCGTCCGAAGTCGCCCGGTACGTTTTTTGGCAACACGACCATTGGTTACGTAACGTCCCGCATAAGCGGGAAGTTAAAGACACTCCAATGCGAACCTATAGAATCTTGAAAAATGACTTTGAGAAATGGGAAAATAACTTTGAACTATTTGTATAGGGTTTTGCCCCTCATTCCTCCGCCGCACTCGTCAACTGGTCATTCTCACCATACAACTTCATCGTTTTGCCTTTATCCGCCGTGTCCATCATCCCGGCTGCAGTACTGAAAAACTCCTCCGTCTCCTTATCGGTGAAATACACATAACATCCTTTCATGCCCCTCGTCATCAGGGTCCGGTAGGTATTCTTAATTATCATTTCCAATGTGCGTTTTCCCAAGTCATAGTTCTTCTCAAGTAACTTCCTGTACCCTTTTATAGAAGCGTCCATCCTCGAACGCTTTGCGGGATTCGTCACCACGAGGCCATCTCTTACTACCAGGTCGTCGCCTACGATTACCCCCGCATAATCAACTTCCAGGCCCTGGCAGGTATGTATGCACCCTATTTCATTAACAGAATTCGGCGCAATCAGCCAAAGGCTGCCATCGGTAGTCAGGTTCCAGCGCATCTTAAAATCATCGCCTAACACTATATCGTAGGCTTCAGGGTTCTTCTTGCTCGCCCAATCCCAGCAGTACCCGGCCACAAGCCGGGCCTTATTATTCACCCTGTTTTTCCCGACAATAGCATCCCTCAGCGCTGCGGGCGAATCAAATACCCTGAAGTCATAATCTATGCCCTCCAGCGTCTCGTTTGCCGTTTGCCTGATCTGGAGCACATGATCCAACCAGGCGAGGTAACCGTCCGAACCGTTGCACCGGAACTGCGAAGCAAGTTCCATCTCGTGCACTGTCGCACCGAGTTTAGACGCCCATTTCCGGATCTCCCGCTTCTCACCTATATCGTTCAGGTGAATCCGCTGGTCCTCGTCAATGAAGAACACCGAACATTTTGCCGCGTTAATGATCTCTTTGATCTGGTTCTCCCCATTGTTGGCATATAATCCCGACTTCTCATTCAACCGGTGGGCTTCGTCAACCACCAGACAATCCAGCGTGTTTGGCGGCGTATTAAGGTAGGCGCCTGAGCCTTTGAACATGTTGCTGAACTGGGTCTTCTTCAGCGTCCCGGTCAACCGGCTTTCATATACAGCCCGAGGGGCAGCGTTCTTTGTCACGTAATGGGTTAGCAAACCAAGCTCCTTTGTAATGTTCACAAGCAGGTTGATCGCCACCACCGACTTGCCGGTACCCGGGCCACCTTCCACGATCAGCACATGTTTATTCTTTGCAGTCGATAACTTTGTCAGCTGCATCGCGGTCTCGTAAACCACTTTCTGCTCGTCAATCATGATGAACTCCTGGTTGCCCTTCAGCATCGAAGCGAGCGAATCACTCAGCATCTTTGAAGGCCTGATCCTGCCGCAGTCGATCCGGTACAGGATCGATGAGCTGTCACCGTATTTAACATGTTCCTTGATAAAATTCCTCAGTTTGGCAGCATCTGTTCTCAGGAAGAGTGGCGCATTGGCGATGTGTTCCCGGTAAAAATCATTATCGATCACCCCATCGGGTACATAGTTATGCAAGTAGGCGCAGGGTTTTAACTGTATATGCTGCGAGTACACCGTCTCATTGAATCCCTGCAACAACATCGCATAGCTCCACGCCTGGTACGAAGGATGGCTCACCTCGGCACTGCCTCTTGCAAACCGGGTTTTTACCACCCCGTCCTTCTCTGTCAGCTGGGCTTCGGTCCATTGTTTAAGCTCAACGATAATCGCCAGCTCCTCTTTGTTTTTCCCTTGTCCGGTAAGTATGAAATCAACCCGCTTGCAGGTCTGCGGTATCCGATATTCAATAGCCACGCCGCAGTCTTCAGGGATCGACGCATCGCTGAGCACTTTATCCATGTACATGAGCGATTCCTTCCACGACCGAATTTCGTTAGTCGAAGTAGACTGGTTAAGTTTGGCTTTGAAGACGTCATGGATAATGTTCTCTATATTATTACTCAGCACATCATCCAGGAAGCCGCCCTTGCTGTTTTGATAAATGATCATTGGGGTACGTTCGCTGCTGTTCTATAATTCGTTGTATTTCTTTGCAGAACCCTTTGCCTTGTCAACCGGGTATTTCCGCTTGTTCATTTCGATTTTCTCTGTAACTATCTCAGCCACATCAAAACCATATTTGCTTGCCATTAAGAACGCAAACGTGAGAATATCTGCCAGCTCTTCTTTCACCTTCTCAACGTTCTCCTGACCTGGTTGCTTCCACAGGAACTGCTCCAGCAACTCTCCGGCTTCTATACTGATTGCCAGTGCAACGTCCTTCGTGTTGTGAAACTGCTCCCAGTCCCGCTCCCTGTTAAAAGCTGCTATCGCGTCGCTCAGTTTTCTGATTTCGTCCATAGAGATGTATATACAGCAAGATAATCTTTTATCAAAGCGTGAACAAGCGCTCCCATCGTACTTTCTCACCGGCTGCCGTTGTGAAATATTTACCTCCCTATTGCATATTCCAATTCGCCTGTTTATCTTAGTATCTCCTTTTTTATTAAAGGGTTTAGGGTTAGGCAGCCTGTCTTTACAGGCTGCCTGTTTTTTTGGTTTTTTTCCTATACATTTGGATCCATACTTTTATCATTAACGGCAATACTCAAGGAGATACGGTTCTGCATCTTTGTATCTCAATTCCGCAGCCTTTTTCATGTATCGGCATGCGGTTAGACGGTCTTCTTTAATGAAATATATTAATCCAATGTTATAGAACACTTCAGGCAATTTATACCCGTGGCTTTCTGCTACAATGAAATCTTCCAAAGACTGGTCAAACTGTTGGATATTATAATTTGAGATACCCCGGTCATATTTTATGACATACGATTCGACTTCTAAGCGATAAGGGTCAAACATGTCAGTTTTATCAACATAGAAACCTGGCGTTGGTAATGACTTATTCGCCAATGACCTGTTGAAATCAACAACAGCGCCCGAATCGTCACCCATATGAAACCTGGCAACACCGCGATAATAGTATGCACCCGATTGGTTAGAGTCAAGCTCTATCGAGGAATTGTAATCACGAATTGCTAAATCATATTCTGAAAGTTGATGATAATTTCTTCCACGAATTAAGTACATTTTTGCTCTCGAACTAATCGAAGCGGTCTCGATACACGAACTCAATGTTGAAATTGCAAGCTCGTGTCGCTTTTCCGTCTCATAGTGAAATGCGATATCAATGCAACTGTCTCGTTTTGGAGGAAGACATGAGCAGATAAGGAAAGTCAAATAAATCAAATTGTTTGCACTGTTTGTCACCATAAGATTAATTTGATGGTGGTGGCGTTGGCTGGTGTCGTACTTGAAATTAAGATAATCCTCAGTTACAAGTAAAGCGGCACCAACTGTCTCTGCGGCGCCGCAGCTCATCCTGCATTTCGATACCTCACCCCCACCCCCTCTCCTGGAAGAGAGGGGCGCTACATCCGTGTTCTGTTATCACCCTGAAAACCTCCATGCCGATCATTCTGCCGCAACAGGCCCTGTTCTATAGCCACTCTGGGTTGCCAACATCCGAAAGGTTTGCAACCCAGCCACATCATAAAAATCATGGTTCTCATCAGGATACCTCACCCCCAGCCCCTCTCCTGGAAGAGAGGGGCGCTACATCCGTATCTTGATATCACCCTCAATACCTCAATGCCGATCATATCACCGCCACGACAACAGGCTGCCGAAAGCCAAAAGCCTAATGCCTAACTCCTAATGCCTAACGCATACCCCTCCCGCCTCCAGCCTAATCACTAGCCTGGCTACACCAAAACGTAATTTTACGCTACCAAAACGCCGGCCGGCATACTAAATTTCTGTAGCGCTAACAAACCAGATGCACTACAGCCCTGATATAATCTCGCGTGTGGAAGAGATCCACTGCCTCATCATGCAAAACCCTGCACGGCGGTTCTATGTAGCGGAACTGGCACGGCAAGCTTCACTGCCTGTTGAAATCTTAAATAACGCGTTCAGGCTCCATTACGGCCTCACCATCCCTCAATGCATCGTCCAGGCTAAAATGAGCCGCGCAGTCGATATGCTGCTCGACCACCATCCCATAAAAGAAATCGCTGCCGAACTCGGCTACAAGCACGTCGTCAGCTTCCATAAGGCTTTCCGGAAAACAATGGGCCTCACTGCCACCCAGTATTACCTGCAGCACAGACAACCGCGCAAGCCCTGAGCGGCATTGTTTATTAGCCTGGCTACTAAATACACACCGTCATTTCTTTCACCTGTAACCGGGTTGCCGGACCTTAGCAAATAAGTATCATCCGAATGAAACGCAGCCTTATAACCTCGATCATGGTATTTGTCTACACCTATACCGCCTTATCGAAATTGCTGCATGTGAAAACAAATGTTTCCGTATTACACGAACTACCGTTATTAAACTACTTTGCTCCTTTCCTTGCTTTCTTTATCCCACTCGCTGAACTATCGTTGGTAATACTGCTGCTAGTGCCCGCAAGGAATAAGCAGGCTCTTTACCTGAGTCTCGGCATGCTGGCAGTGTTTACCATTTACCTCATCACAGCGTTGATAGCCGGATTTCACCTTCCCTGTACCTGCGGTGGCGTCCTGGAAAAACTCAGCTGGAGACAACATGTATTATTCAACCTCTTTCTTATCGCTTTTAATGTAGTGGCTATAAGATGTAAATCATCATCCCGCAAGCCGCAACAATCATCTAAAGAAATTCATGCATGAAACAGGAAAAGCCGAACACCTGAAAACAAAGTAGGCAGAAACAAAAATGATTATTTATGAAAAAGATGCTTATCGGGTTATTTGCAGTGCTGCTGGCAGCAGGCACTGTGTTTGCCGTAGAAGCAAACCACCCTAAAATGGCCTTTGACCCGTCATACCACTGGTTTGACGACCAAGGCACCTACCTTGGCTTCCTTACCGAAAGCTCCCAAAGAGCTATCTGCGATGCCAACACTTCTATCGTTTGCAGGAATGGCTACACCGAGATTGACTTTGATGAAGATGGAAATGAAGTTCCCGCAGGCGTGCTGATGGTTCCGCTTAAGAAAACGAACTAAAAGCAAAAAAGGCAGCTATTTAGCTGCCTTTTTTATTCAATGATTATCACATCCATTAATCGCGGCTCCCTGGCAAACTTAATTCCCACGGCAGCCAGACGCTGTTGCACCAACTTGAAATCCTGCAAATCCCGGGGCAGTATTAAATCAATA
>DASVBM010000498.1:0-4003 GCA_036375835.1 Chitinophagaceae bacterium
CACATGCCCTTGCGGTATTAAAGGCCTGGGGAGCGTTTTTCCGCTGGCTGGTTTCGGAAAAGCACCAGTACCCGGCAAAAAGATCTGCACTCACGCATCTTGGTGGGGTTTTCCGGCATTCGATCATCGCGCAGTATTTCCTTGCGCACAGGAAAACCTATTCGGAAATAGTACCCGGTGGCAGATAAGATACCAACAGCGAACTCCGGCTGTAGTCGAAGACCACATCCGCAGCAGGCGTCCGCTGCAGTGACAATGGATCTTCAACCGTTACACCCGTAAACGAAAAGTTTCCGCCGCACCGGCTGAGGATATGCACCTTCCCGGCTCGGGGTGCATAGAGTTTCACCGCTTCCGGAAGGCCATCACGAAAAATCAATGCGCCGTTGTTTTCCCCGGGGAGGCATAAGAAATATAACTGCTGAGCCGCAGTAGTTTCTTTCAGTTCACTTACAGTGTTGTACGTCGCTTCTGAAGCGGTCTCGTAGTCATTACGTGCATTCATCAGCAACAACACGTGCACCACGAAAAAAATGATAGTTATTGCATATTTATACCACTGTCGGGCATTCACTATGCCCAGCCCGATAATGATGCAAAAAAATATTGAAGGCAGGTACAGGTAACGCTCACCTTCGCTGCCGAATGTATCAATACCTAAAGACAGATAAGGTATCAGTCCTGTCAGCCACAGCAGGATCACTGCAAAGGCAAATTGTTTTTTCCGTGTGAGCAGGAAGCTGACCAGCGCCGCCACCGAGGTAACAAATGCGGCCAGCAGAAGGTACAGCGAACCGGACTGCCTTGAGAAACCCCGGAGTACCAGTTTCAGCATGTTCGCCGCAAGTCCACCGATATCCAGGTTAAAAAACCTGGTTCCTTCATACGGCCCCACCAGCTGGCTGATAGCCAAAAAACGGACAACCAGGTATACTGCCATTACCCCAGCTGTGAGCAAAAGATATTTCCATTCTTTACCAATCGGGGATTGTCGCTGCTTTACGTCCAGGTAAGAAAATACTGCAAATACAAAGGGCGTGATCCAGACTGATTCGTAAGTCAATAGTCCCAATGCAAAGAACAAAACCGAAAATGTGAATCCTTTTGCCGATTCATTTCGCTGCAGGTAAAAGATCAGGCTCAGCAGAAACCAGGCGGTGCCGAGGCTGGCTGAACGCCCGATCACCCAGAAAACAGTTTCAGAATGGAATGCATAGAGAAAAAATATTGCAGCGATCAGCATCGCGTTGGAGCCGGCTACCGCCCATTGATGGTAGCGGCCCAGCAATAGAAAACTGAAACGATACACCAGTATGCTGCAGGCAAAATGGATTAATACGTTCGTGAGATGAAACCCGGTTGCATTAAGCGCCCATAGCTGGTAATCCAGCCACATGGAAAGATCACATACCGGTCTGAATGAATTCTGTTGCAGCCACTGTCCCTTACTGGTCAGGTAGAGATGAATGAAATCGTCGTTCAGGAAAAACAACCCGCCCGGCCGGAAAACAAATATACCTGCGGCCAGCGCCAGCACCGCAATCACTCTTGTGAAGGAGAAATAAGCGTAATTCATTTTCATCCCGGACAAAGTAACTGAAGTACCGTTGAAGGCACAACTAATCTTCAGCCCGCATCCTCCAGCGATTTTCCTTTCAGTGCCGAGGAAACCGCCTCGTCCATCGCCCTTTCCGCGAATGGGCGGGTAATCTCATTCAATTCTTCAATCTTGGAATGAATCAGATCTTTATCATCCATTGTAAGTGCGAGTTGCAGCGCCTGCATTGATTCGGCAGTATTCCGGAGTTCTTCAGCAGTCAGTATTGCGCCGTTCCGCATCACGAACCGCTCGGTCGCCTGCAGTATCTGCTCACCTTCCGTTTTGGCTTCCACCACTGCCCTTACGGCAATATCGTCCTTGGCGTGGGTGATGCTTTCCAGCAGCATTCGTTCCACGTCAGCATCCGTGATGCCATACTGGGGCTTCACTTCTATTTCCTGGCTGATCCCGCTGCGCAGTTCTTTTGCCTGCACCAGTAATATTCCATCCGCGTTGATCAGGAAGCTCACCTCTACTTTAGGAAGGCCTGCAGGCATCGCCGGGATACCGGTGAGGTTGAACTCCGCCAGCTTACGGTTGTCCTTTACCAGGTCGCGTTCTCCCTGGTAAACGGAAATGCGCATACCTGACTGCCCGTCTTTCTGCGTAGTATACTGCCGGCCTGCCTTCGTCGGGATCTTTGAATTCCGTGGGATCAGGACATCCATCAATCCGCCCATTGTTTCAATACCCAGACTGAGGGGGGTGATGTCCAGCAGGAGGAAATCCTTGTTGTTCCCGGCAAGAATATCCGCCTGGACCGCCGCGCCCAGGGCAACAACCTCGTCAGGATTCAAATCGTTGTGTACCGGCCTGCCGAAAAATGCACTCACTTTATCCACCACCAGCGGAACACGCGTACTCCCTCCTACCATTACTACTTCCCTGATATCAGCGGTCTTCAGCCCCGCATCCCTGAGCGCTGCAGCACATTTTTCAATGGTGCGTTCAACCAGTGGGGCCACCAGCGACTCGAATTCCTGCCTGCTCAGCCTGAGTACCTCTCCGTTAAGGTTATCTTCGAAATAATCGGATGTGCTCAGTTGCTTTTTTGCGGCTTCCGCCTTTAACCGGAGTCCCTGCGCCAGTTGCTTGTTGTCACGGATCTCGTCTTCGGTGATACCGAACGCTTCCATCCAATGCCGCACTACAGCGTGGTCGAAATCATCGCCGCCAAGGTAGGTGTCTCCATTGGTGCTCAGCACTTCGAATATCCCGTTGGTGATTTTAAGAATAGAAATATCGAAAGTCCCGCCACCCAGGTCGTACACTGCTATCACTTCCTCGCCCTGTTGTTGTAAGCCGAGGCCATAAGCGAGACTGGCTGCAGTAGGTTCGTTAACTATCCGCAACACGTCAAGCCCGGCGAGCCTGCCCGCGTCGCGCGTTGCCTGCCGCTGCGCATCGTTGAAGTACGCCGGCACAGTGATCACCGCCTTGTTTACCGGTGTTTTAAGAATGTGCTCGGCTCTTTGCTTCAGCTCTTTCAATATAAACGAGGAAAGCTCGATTGGTGAATAGAACCTGTTCCCCACCTGCACTTTTACCAGGCTTTCTGTATCATCATCTATCACTTTGTAGGTAAAGAAAGATGCGTTTGCTTTGAGGTCGTTGTAGCTTTTCCCCATCAGGCGCTTCGCAGAAAAAATTGTATTGGCAGGATCGGTTTCCAGGTAGTCTTTGGCCGCTTCACCCACCACCGCATTCCCGGTTTCGTCAAAATGCACCACGCTTGGCACGAGTGAGCTGCTGTCATGTTCCCTCAGGGCTACCGGCTTTTTGGTTTCCGGATGAATAATTGCCACCAGGCTGTTGGTGGTACCCAGGTCAATTCCAACTATCATTTCTTCCTGCTGCAGGCTGCCCGTAGCTATGTTGATTGCGATCTTGGCCATTCTTTCTGATTTCCGCAAATGTATGGCAATGACTGCCGATGTGCGGCTTCAGCGAAATGACGTAAATGGGGGGAATCAACTAAAGCGAATAGAATCAGGCGCCTAAGTTCAACGCATGGCATTCTTTTTTTCGTTTCGCGAAAACCAAAAGAGTCTGATCATGCCTCAACTACATCCGTGCGGCTCAGGTAATCATGCAGTGTGCGATCCAGGAAGGGAAGGAAGAAAATATCGATGATCGTAAGCCTGACTGCGCTTCTGATGAGCACCTGCAGAAGTCCGGGTTTCTTTCCGTTCTCCCGGATCACCTTTGAAATACTCAGCCATTTACCGGGAGTTCTGCAGGTCAGCGCTTCAAACAAAGTGTAGTACACGAACATGACCGAGAAAAAAATCGTCGCGAAACTGTAATAAGGATACCCCCAGTTGATCACGTAGAAATCCCAGGTCTTTGATGCCGCATAGGCCAGCAGGAATATAAGCCCGGTATCCACCCCGAAATTCAATA
>DASVBM010000503.1:0-5855 GCA_036375835.1 Chitinophagaceae bacterium
GTGACTTCGAATGGCCTGAAATGGTTCACGATCTTCTGGTAGGCTTCAAACGGTTCTTTACAAACCAGAATCGTTTTGCCTCTCCGGTCAACATCTTCAGTATTAATTATGATAAACGATGCTTCGCTATCCAGGCATTTATCATAATACTTGGGATGGTCAACAAAGACGAGGTCTCCGCGTTCCACCTTGTGTATTTCATTAATACCGGTAGCCAGAGCATGCGTGTCACCAACAACATTCGCATCTACCAATTTCGCCAGCCATTCAATGGTTACCGGTGCAGGAAACTTCATAAAAAATATTTCTTCAAAGGTAATAACGGGTTGTTCATTCCCTTTACGGGAAACACGATTTACCATTTCGAAGCGGTTTTTGTTCCGCAGGACCGGAAATTTTTTTTCTGTTTTTTTCCGTGCAAGAACGGTGATATGGTGCAGCCTGAATTGCTTTTGCAACGCCGTGCAGCTAACGATCATTAAAGATTACGATACGCTGAAATCCTTTATTCATCAATGTTTCAGAGGATAGGTGTTATTGAAACAGCCATCAAGTAACAATGTAATCGCGTTGATGCCTTTCATGAAACCCTTTCCTAATCCACATTCCAAAAAAAAATGTGAATAAAATTCCTTCAAAATTTTTTTGTGCAAGAAAAAAGTCTTTTTAATATTGTGTAGGGAATTTGAATTCCCGGTACTTACTAACCCATCCATATAACAAAGTCCTGATCTCTATCGGGACTTTTTCTTTTGTATGCATCGCTATTTTATCATCTATAAACCTTACCTCGTTCTATCGCAATTCTCAGCTTCGGTTGAAGGCCAACGCACACTCAAAGATGTATTTGATCTGCCGGCTGATGTGTATCCGGTGGGACGCCTGGATCGTGACAGCGAGGGGTTGCTGATATTGACAAATGATGCATCGCTTAATCATCGTCTACTGGATCCATCGTTTCGTCATGAAAGAGAATACTGGGTGCAGGTAGATGGTACGATCATCGAAACCGCCGTTCGGCAACTGCGTGCCGGTGTAGATATTACGGTAGCCGGCAGCAGGTATCATACACTTCCCTGCCAGGTTGCTATCTTCGAAACACCAGCCGCTGTTCCGGAACGTAACCCTCCTGTGCGCTTCAGGAAGAATATCCCTACTTCCTGGATTTCGCTGACCCTTGTTGAAGGAAAGAACCGCCAGGTAAGAAAGATGACAGCTGCTGTCGGGTTTCCCACCCTCAGGCTCATCCGCCATCGTATCGGTGGAATCACAAGAGGAGATTTGCAACCCGGAGATATGGTTGAACTGAAGAAGGAATCGATATTTCGGAACCTGTTCCTGCTTTAGACACGGTGGTAATTAGTCTCGTGGCGGGGACTAAAGGCGGGCGGACCAGGGCCTAACAGAATGTAATAAAAATCAATTATGCAAGCAATATCTATAACTCCACGTGATGAATGGAAGGATTACCACGTTTCGACTGAATCGGCAGAGATGGACATTGACATGTTGCATGCTTACCTTTCGGTTGAATCGTATTGGGCAAAGGGAATTCCGAAAGACATATTGCAACGTGCAATCCGGCATTCACTCTGCTTCGGAGTATTCCACTACAATCAGCAGGTTGGATTCGCAAGGGTTATCAGTGATCAGGCAACCTTCGCTTACCTGGCCGACGTCTTTATAATCGATTCGCATCGCGGTAAAGGTCTGGCGAAATTGATGATGGGAGTGATTGATGCACACCCGTCTCTGCAGGGTCTGAGAAGGTGGATGCTGGTTACCCGGGACGCGCACGGGTTGTATAAACAATTTGGCTGGAACGCTGTACCCGAAGAACATCATGGGCGAATAATGCAGCGGGTGAATAATTACATTTAAGGCCGGTGGCGTTCAATCTGTACTACTCCATTTCCTGCCGCTCAGCTGTAATAAACAAGTTCCTTTTTCACGGAGCCGTCTGTGAAGAGGTCGATGATCGCATAGGCCGGCGGAAATTCATCCAGTTTTCCTTTCCACCAGTTACCGGATACGGAACCGTTGCACATATATTTTACGCCCAGGTATTCCACCTCATCGATATAATGAACGTGGCCGCTCAGGCAGAGTTTCACATTCGGGTAGCGATAGAAAAGATCCTTCAGCTTTTTTGCATCGGCATGCATTTCTTTTTGCCATTTCCTGGCGCTGCGCGGCCTCCGTTCAAGCGAATACATCATTGCGGCTGCAGAAACGATGGGGACGTGCGAGTAAATGCACACCGGTTTATCTGAGGCCGCCAGTTCCTGCTCCAGCCAGCTGAACTGTACATCGTCCAGCCTGTAACCAGTCTCTCCGATGCTATCCAAAGCAATAAATTTCCAGCCACCTTTTTCGAATGAATAAAAAGTACTGGATAACCCAAGCATTTGCATACACCAGCGTTTGCCCGCGCGGTTGCGCAACTGCTCTTGAATGTCGGGCATGATCCAGACGTCATGGTTGCCGATGGCGTGTTGTATGGGAATACCGCAGCAGAGCACACTGTCGTTCCAGACATTCCAGCATTCTTCGACGTATCCTGCAGAAGTGTAGTTGGCGTCCAGCACGCTGTCGCCGGTATTGATGATGAGCTGCGGTTTATCCAGCATCCCGTTGATTTGCCGGAAAACGGATTTGAGGGCTTTTTCCGCCGCCGCTTTTGGCTTCGAGTGACAGTCTGTAATGTGAGCAATGCGGAGCGCCCGTTCCGGTTTCCTGGTTTCGTTCGCGGAACCGGCGATCGCCGCGATGTGGCCGGCACCAACGATGCCGAGTCCTGCAAAAAACCCATTCCTTAAAAATGATCTCCTGTCTGCCATAAGTTCCGCTATGCCTGAAAGCAAATCCATGAAACCTGAAACCAACCCTGTGCCAGTTGTTTCAATATGATTGGGGGCCATCTTGTTTGGCTTAGGGTAGACTGATATACCAGCGGCTGTAGCGCAGTTATCCAGCACATAATAATATATAGGATGATTGCTTCGGATAAGGAAGCCATAATCACAGCCTGAAAATCAATATGTTTCATTTTTGTGTCCGGGCTGCTGATTCGATACCTTTTCAGATTGTGTTTATTTTAAGGCAATTTTTATACTGATAATCAGACATTTGCAGAGGGGTGGTTTAAAATAGTCGCGTTATTTCTTGGTAATTCCGTTGCATCGGGTCACCTTTGCCACCCGTTTAAAAAGAACGGAACGCCGGTCTGGATAGGGGCTGGCGGATTTTAAAACGGTCTGCATAAGCAGACGAAAGAAAACAAAATGAGCAAATTACATTTCACAACCCGGCATGCAAATGCGGCTACCGTTCAGCGCAACTGGTACGTTGTGGACGGTACTAATCAAACCGTAGGTCGCATGTGTTCAAAGATTGCTGCAGTTCTTCGTGGAAAGAACAAGGCATATTACACGCCGCACGTTGATTGTGGCGATTACGTAGTAGTGATTAACGCCGACAAGATTCAGTTCAGCGGCAACAAGATGGATGAGAAGATCTATATCAACTTCTCCGGTTACCCTGGTGGTAAAAAGGAAGAAGTTGCACGGGACCTCCTCAAGCGCCGTCCCGAGGTGATCATCGAAAGAGCGGTAAAAGGCATGCTTCCGAAGAATCGCCTGGGAAGAAAGATGTACAAGAAGTTATTTGTATATGCCGGCAATGAGCATCCGCATACTGCACAACAACCTAAAGAACTGAAATTCTAATTATCAAATTCCAAATTCCAATAAATGGAGAAGCAAAAAAACGCAGTTGGTCGCCGTAAAGAAGCTGTTACCCGGGTGTTCATCAGCAAGGGTGACGGTAAGATCACTGTGAACGACAAAAATTACAAAGAATATTTTCCGCTCGTTTACCTGCAGAACCAGGTAGAAGTTCCGTTGAAGACTACGGAAGTGCTGGGTAAATTCGATGTGATCGTGAATGCCCAGGGTGGCGGGTTAAAAGGCCAGGCTGAAGCAACGAAGCTGGCGATTGCAAGGGCGCTGATCGAAGTGAATCCAGAGTTCCGTCCCGCGCTGAAAGCTGCCGGATTGCTGAAGCGGGATCCGCGAAGCGTTGAAAGGAAGAAATTCGGTCATAAGAAGGCGAGAAGAAGCTTCCAGTTCAGCAAGCGTTAATGCTGCCGGCCATTGTAACAATCATTCAAAATCATTTAATAAGATACAAATGGAAAATAGCCCTTCACTTCAACAGCAACTACTCGAAGCAGGCGTGCACTTTGGCCACCTGAAGAAGAAGTGGAATCCGAAGATGTTGCCTTACATCTTTGCTGAAAAGAAAGGTATTCATATCATCGACCTGAATAAAACAGTAGATGGTTTACAGGAAGCCGCTGCTGCGATGAAACAGATTGCCAAGAGCGGTAAAAAGATCATGTTCGTTGCTACCAAGAAGCAGGCGAAAGAGATCGTTAGCGAATGTGCACGGCGTGTGAACATGCCGTTTGCTACCGAGCGCTGGTTGGGTGGAATGCTCACCAACTTCAACACTGTTCGTAAGAGCGTGAAGAAAATGCAGAGCATAGAGAAAATGCTGGCTGACGGCAGTGCAGAGAGCCTGACCAAGAAGGAGCGACTCACCCTGAGCCGTGACCGGGAGAAGATGGAAAAAGTACTGGGTGGGATCTCCCAACTGGGACGACTGCCAGCTGCACTGTTCCTGGTTGATATCGGTCATGAGCATATTGCACTTGCAGAGGCCAAGCGTCTCGGTATCACAACATTCGGTATGGTGGACACCAATAGCGACCCCAACAAGGTTGACTTTGCGATTCCAGCCAATGACGACGCAACAAAATCGATTGCTATTATTACCAACTATATCACCGCTGCGATAGCTGAGGGACTCAGCGAAAGACAGGCTGCCAAAGACGAGGAAACCGAAGAGGTGGACAACGAAGCAGAGAAGAAAGCAGCTCGTCTCCAGGCTGAAGCGGAAGCAGAGGCTGGTGGACGTGGCCGCGGCCGCGGACGCAGCGAAGGTACCGGAGGTTCCGGTGCTGGCGCAGGCGCACCTAAGCGTCGCGTACCCAACAGCAGGAGACCTGCCGGTGGCGGAGCGAGGTAATTGTGTTCAGGTAACATTCAAAAAAGTCAAAATTCAAAAGTCAAAAGCCGGGATTGATCCGGAGCTTTTGAATTGAGTTTTGACTTTTTTACTTCATTAAAATCTATAAAGCAGATAAATATGTCAACAGCAACTATAACAGCACAGGACATCAACAAACTACGCCAGGCAACCGGCGCGGGTATGATGGACTGCCGCAAAGCATTAACAGAGACAAATGGTGATTTTGAAGCGGCGATTGACTGGCTGCGGAAGCAGGGCCAGAAAGTGGCAGCCAAGAGAAGCGATCGTGAAGCGAAGGAGGGAGTTGTAATCGCAAAAACCACAGCGGATAACAAAGCCGGTATTGCCCTTACGATCAGTTGCGAAACCGATTTCGTTTCAAAAAATGCTGATTTCGTTGCCTTCGCACAAAGCATCGCTGATGCCGCTATCAGCAAAAACGTTAAGTCTGCGGACGAACTGAACGACGTGGAAATCGGCGGTGCAAAAGTTTCCGACCTCATTAATGACAAGCTTGCATCCATCGGCGAAAAAATCGGTATTGCGCGGTTTGAAAGAATTGAGGCGCCTTATGTAGCGTCGTATATACATGGCGCAAACCGCATGGGTGTGCTGGTCGGACTGAGCAAGGAAGCCCCTGAAGCCGGTAAAGATGTGGCTATGCAGATTGCTGCGATGAACCCGCTGGGCGTAGATCAGGACAGCATTCCAGCAGAAACAATCGAAAGAGAGCGGAGTATAGTGATGGAAACGATGAAAGC
>DASVBM010000456.1:0-3811 GCA_036375835.1 Chitinophagaceae bacterium
CATTCTTCGAGCGTCTGGTAGTTTCGGCCACTGATCAGCACCACCCGGTTTGCAGGATCGGCAGTGAGTTCCTGTAAGAGCTTATACAATTCTTCATCCGGCCGGGCCATATAGATGTTCGTCTGGAAATCGACGAGCGTACCATCATAATCCAGGAAAAGAGCGCGGCTTCCGGAACGCGCGTAAACTTCCCTGATCATTTGTTCTTTCGAAAGATTCAGGCGCTTGGCCTGCATGGATTCCTGCATTTCTTTTACTTCGTTTAACCGGTCCATAAAATTACGTACCCAGGAGCTGATATTGAATTTGCTCACCACATATCTCAATTGCTTCATCCGCCGTTCCTGTTCGTCCGCCGGCATCTTCAACGCCACATATATCGCTTCACTGATCTCGTGCACGTTATTGGGGTTGACGATCCAGGCATCAACAAGCTCTTTTGCCGCACCCGCCATTTCACTGAGGATCAGCATGCCGTCGTTATTAATACGCGAGGCTACATATTCCTTGCATACCAGGTTCATTCCATCCCGCATTGGGGTAACCAGGCACACGTGCGCGAAATGATAAAGCGCCGCAAGCATTTCAAAAGGTGCACTCTGGTAAAAATAATGTACCGGCACCCATGAAAGCGTACGGTACCGGCTGTTCAGGTTTCCGACGAACTTATCAATCTCGTCACGCAGTTCTTTATACTGCGGCACCGTATCCCGTGAAGGTACCACGATCATGTAAAGCGAAACCTTTTCAAGGTAATCCGGCTGCTCCTGCAGGAACAGTTCAAACGCATAGAGCCTTTGCAGTATGCCTTTGCTGTAATCAAGCCGGTCGATCGAAAGAATCATTTTCGTATCACCGAAGAGCTGTTCCAGCATCTGTATATTCTCGCGTACTTTCCCGTCACGGATGGCTTCGCTGAATTTCCTGTCGTCAATACCCATGGGGAATGACTCCACCACCACCGGCCGTCCTTCTGCCACGATCACATTCGCCGAACTTCTGTAACCGGAAAGGTGCGTTACCGTACTCAGGAAGTGCCTTACGTCGTCGTAAGTATGAAAGCCGATCAGGTCGGCGCCGAGAATGCCATGTATCAGTTCTCTCCGCCACGGAATAAGCCTGAATATCTCGTATGACGGAAACGGAATGTGGTTGAAAAAACCGATGCTCAGCTGCGGTCTTGCTTCCCTCAGAAACGAGGGTACCAGCAATAACTGGTAGTCATGTATCCAAACCGTATCATGGTCTTCCACACGTTCCAGCACCGCCGCGGCAAACTTCCTGTTAACTTCTACATACGCTTTCCATGATTCCAGTTCAAAATGCGCGTACGTAGACATGTAGTGAAAGATCGGCCAGAGTGTTTCATTCGAAAACCCTTCGTAATAAAGGTTGATCTGTTGCTGGCTGAGGAAAACCGGTACCAGCTGCTCATTTTCCAGCAACCGCGATATTTCCTTTTCATGTTCCGGATCGTCGGTTATGCAACCCGGCCACCCGATCCAGGTGTTATTTCCCCGTTTGTATATAGACCCAAGACCTGTTGCCAGTCCTCCTTCGCTCTGCTTTACCGAAAACCTGCCATCTTCATTCAGTATCTTGACCGGCAACCTGTTAGAAACGATAATCGTTTTTGACATAACCACCCCTGTCCCAAAAACTATACCTATGCCATGGCCGCGGACTTATTGACAATGTGGATGATATTGGGATAGCTCTGTTCAAGATACGGTGACAGTTCGCCACGCGCCACCCAGCGTATATCCTCGATATCTTCTTCCGTTTGGGGCACCAGGCGGTCTGATGAATCTCCGCGCATACGGTACCAGGCAGTGCGCTTGGTGATCATTTCCCCGTTTTCCTCGTATTGGTGCAGCGTAACGTCAATCAGTTCCCCAAGCTGGAGCTGGGACAATCCGGTTTCTTCTTCCACCTCCCGCAGTGCACAGGCTTCAATGCTTTCATTGCCGTCCAGTTTGCCCTTGGGCAGGTCCCAGTGTTTCTTTCGGAAAATAAGCAGTATCTCACCCTTCTCGTTTTCAACCAATCCGCCTGCCGCCAGTATTACTTTTTCCATCAGCCAAATTTTTCTAAAATTAGCCCCAAATAAAACACCAGTTTATTGAAGCACAATGGCTGGCCTTATCTTCGTAATATGGGAAATGAAAAAACGATCGCTGGAAAACTACTTCAGGCGGAGGCCGTTAAACTCAGGCCGGATCAACCTTATACCTGGGCCAGCGGATGGAAAAGCCCCATTTACTGCGACAACCGCCGGATCCTTTCTTTCCCCTATATACGCGACTATATTAAAAGTGAGCTCTGCAACGTGATCTTTGAGGAATTCCCGGATGCGGACCTGGTTGCAGGCGTTGCCACAGCCGGTATTGCCTGGGGCGTGATGGCCGCCGACCAGCTCAAACTTCCTTTCGTTTACGTTCGACCGAAGCCGAAACAACACGGCCTGGGTAACCAGATCGAAGGATATTTCCAGGAGGGACAGAAAACCGTTGTGGTGGAAGACCTGGTATCAACCGGCAAAAGCAGCCTGGAAGTAGTAAAAGCGCTGCGCGATGCCGGTGCGGATGTCATTGGTATGGTCTCGATCTTCAACTACGGTTTCAACGCCGCTGCAGACGCCTTTGGTGCGGCAGGGGTGAAGCTTCGTTCTCTCACCAGCTACTCGCAACTGATATCGCTGGCAATGGAGAAAGGCAGTGTTCCCGCGGAACTGGAACCGGTATTACTGGAATGGCAAAAAGATCCTGCACACTGGAGCAGGTAAATAAAACAAACCGATATACAATGAAAAAACTGATGCCCGCAATCGTATTCTGCCTGTTCAGCACCATCATGGTCAACGCACAGGCGCCAAAGGCACAATGGGTAACCATCAAGTCGTCGAACCTCAAATGCTGGGACTGTAAAAAGATCCTCGACGAGTACCTCACCCGTGCGAACGGAACGTTGATGGAGAAGGGAATGATCACCTGGCGTTACAACCTGATCAAAGGTGAGATCAAGGTTCAGTACTATCCCGACCGCACCAACCCCAACCTGATCAGGACGGTGATTGCGAACGCTGGTTTTGACGCGGATGAGATCAAAGCCACACCGGAATCATACAACCTGCTGCCGCCGAACTGTAAACGCGCCGAAGATGGTGGCGGACCGAAAAAAGGAAAGCCATGCCATATGGAACCGGTGAATTGACCGATATTGAATCAACAGGAGTGAGGATTGCTTTTCAACAGGCAATCCTCATTTTTTTGCAGTGCTTAGAAAAGCCGGAGTAATTAATTAGCTTAGTGTAAAGCCCCGGCTATGGCTGCAAAATATTACTTCATCACCCGCTGGCAGATCAGGGCTCCCGTCGAAGATGTCTGGGATGCGATCTACGATTCACTAAGCTGGCCCCAATGGTGGAAAGGGGTGAAAGCGGCGAGATCGCTGGAAGAAGGGGATGAGCGTGGCATCAACGGCGTACGCGAATACACCTGGCAGAGCGTTTTGCCATATCAACTCAGGTTTTCTTCGAAACTGCTGGAAAGAGAAGATTATAAACGACTCCACGGCGTTGCCGATGGCGACCTGCAGGGAGAGGGCACCTGGCACTTCTATGAAAAAGACGGTGTGACTTACCTTCAATACGACTGGAAGGTGTCTACCAACCTGAAATGGATGAACCGGTTTTCATTCCTGCTGAAACCCCTGTTCAGGTATAACCACGACGTGGTGATGAAATGGGGCGCGAAGGGCCTTGCACGGAAGCTGAATGCCGAACTACTCTCCTGGAAATGATTACTGCACC
>DASVBM010000285.1:0-14407 GCA_036375835.1 Chitinophagaceae bacterium
GCGCGTTGCACCCCCGTTAAATATGGGTACCTGTATGTTCAGGCCGACAAATGGTCCATAACTCTGATTCAGGAGAAAGTTACCTGCCGCTGCCTGGTTCCGGTTGAAATTATACCCCGCATTCACGCGGACCGCCGGGTACCGCTGTGCCGCGATTTCACGGCTCAATTGCTGGTTAACTCTGATCAGGTGTTCTGCCGCGAGCACTTCCGGGTTGCGCCGGATTGAATCCAGTACCGGTTCCAGGGAAAGCGTATTGTCAACAACAATAGTATCGTTAATCACGAAAGCGGTATCGCGGCTGTCCATCCAGTCGATCAGGTCAACCTTCGACTGGCTCAGCACCAGCTGTTGCGCAGCGATGTTCTGAAGGATGGTATTCACGTCGATCTGTGCCTGGAAAACATCTGCATTATTGGCATAACCTACTTCTTTCCTCACCTGGAAAATTTCCAGTCTTTTCTGTGCCAGTTGCAGCGCGTAGTTAAGGGTATTGAGGTAATCTTCCTGCCGCACAACGTCATAATAGCTGATCATTACGTTGGCAACAACGTTTTGTATCTCTGCGGCGAGTTGTGTCTCGCTGAGTTTCTGCAATTCTTCAAGCCGCTTTTTTGTAGCCACTACCCGCCAGCCGTTGAATACAAGCATTGAGCCGGTGACGCCGATCTGCATGTTGTTTGCGGCAGCGCTTTTCCGGTTGATCTCGGTACCCGAACTCAGCTTCTGGTTTACGGCAGTAACCTGCTCCTGATCGTTGATCGCAAGACTAACCGTAGGCAAACCTCCTGCTACACTGATGTGGTTAACGATGGCTGCCGCTTCCACATCTGTGCGTGCAATCGCAATATTCAGGTTATTGCGAAGCGCAGAATCGATAGCCTGCTGCAAGGTGAGCACCCGTTGTGCCTGCAGATCGGCGATCATAGCCATCATCAATAAAATCAGTCCTGTTTTCTTCATCTCGTCAATACTAAATCTTCGGTCTGGCCGAAGTGGTTATTCTGTGATTTCAGTGTGCTTTACTTTGTGTTTTCCGGATATATAGGTGTATACAGCCGGTATTACAAAAAGCGTCAGGATCAGCGAAAACAGTATTCCGCCTACAATTACAATCCCCAAAGGTATCCGGCTGGTTGCGGCTGCACCTATACTCATTGCAATAGGCAAGGCACCCAGTGCGGTAGCAAGGCTGGTCATCAGGATCGGCCGGAGACGCTGTGCAGCGGCCTGCATTACTGCATCGCGCTTGGGTAAACCGAATTCCCGTTTCTGGTTGGCGAACTCCACGATCAGGATACCGTTCTTGGTCACCAGCCCGATCAGCATGATCATCCCGATCTGGGAGAATATGTTCAGGGTCTGGCCAAACAGCCACAGGCTGAGCAATGCACCCGCAATGGCGAGTGGAACGGTGATCATAATGATGATCGGATCCAGGAAACTTTCGAACTGCGCTGCAAGCACCAGGTAGATCAGAACCAGCGCAAGCATGAAGGCGAAAGCGGTATTCGAAGAGCTTTCCTCGTAGTCGCGTGAAGGTCCGCCAAGGGAGGTCTGGAAACTGTCGTCCAGCACCCGGTTCCCTATTTCGCGCATGGCCTTCACCCCGTCACCTATTGTTTTCCCTTCTGCCAGTGAAGCAGATATTGTGGCCGAACGGAATCGGTTGTAGTGAAAAAGTGTAGGGGGATTAGAAGTCTCTTCAATTTTTACTACGGCAGTCAGCGGGATATTCTCGCCGGCGGCATTCCGGACGTATAAGTTGGAAATATCGCCAGGGGTCTGCCTGTTCTTCAGTTCTACCTGTGAAATGACTTCGTACTGCCGGCCATTTGAAGTGTAATATCCAACCCGGCGTCCGCTAAATGCGCTCTGCACAACTTCTGCTACATCGGATATTGATAATCCAAGATCTTTGGCTTTCATCCGGTCAATGGTCAGTTCCAGCTCCGGCTTATTGAATTTCAGGTTTACGTCTACATTGCCGAACGTCGGATCCTTTCTCGCTTCTTCAAGAAACTCAGGAACCGCATCCTTTAATTTGTTGAAGTCGAGGTTTTGAAGGATGAACTGCACGGGTAGCGAGCCCCTTGATCCAAGTCCTACAGAGATCGTTTGTTCTTCCACCGCGAATATGCGCAGCTCATTAAAACGCCCGAGTTTTTTATTCAGGTCTTTGACGATGTCGCTCTGGCTTCTTTCCCTTTCGTCTGGCGGTACCAGTCCGAGCCGGGCAAAACCGGAATTCAGCGATGCGCCGAAACCCGGTACCGCGGCAAAAGTGAAATCCCGCTCCGGTACCGAATCGTAGAGGTAGTCAACAAGTCTTCCGCCGGCTTCGGACATATAACCATAGCTCGCGCCTTCAGGTCCGGATATCTGGAACCGTACGCTGCTTTTATCTTCCATTGGTGCGATCTCGCTTGGTATACTGCGGCCTATTACGAAGATGATCGCCAGGCAGATCGCCACAATTACCCAGGCCATCCATCTTACACGAAGGAAGCCCGCAAGTGTACGGCGGTAGCCGTTCTCCATACCGCGGAATATGAATTCGGTCTTTTCGTAAAACCTGCCGTGGCCCACGCTCCTCCGGCGGGTGAGCAGTACGTTCAGTACCGGGGTGATGGTGAGGGATACAAAAGCAGAAACCAGCACCGCTGCGCTTACAACAACTCCAAATTCACGGAACAGGCTTCCTACGAAGCCTTCCAGGAAAATCACGGGCAGAAACACTACGGCGAGTGTAATAGACGTCGAGATCACCGCGAAGAATATTTCTTTGCTGCCTTCCACTGCCGCCTTCCGGATGGGCAGTCCCTGTTCCAGTTTACGGAAAATATTTTCGGTAACTACTATTCCATCATCCACCACCAGTCCCGTCGCCAGTACGATCCCGAGCAGGGTGAGCACATTCACGGAAAATCCCGCGATATACATGATAAAGAAAGTGGCAACCAGAGAAATCGGGATATCTATCAGTGGCCGGATGGCAATCAGGAAATTGCGGAAGAAAAACAGGATCACCAGAACCACGAGTGAAAAGGAAATCAGCAATGTCTCTTCCACTTCCTTGATAGACCGGCGCACGTTACGGGTTGTGTCGATAAGCACCTTGAGTTCCACATCGCTGCGGTCGGATTTCCGGAGCTGCTCCAGTCGTTTATTGAATTCGTCGGAGATCTCGATATAGTTGGCGCCTGGCTGGGGTATGATTGCCAGGCCCACGCCATTCAGTCCGTTGAGCTTCCAGCTGAATTCTTCGTTCTCTGGTCCGATCTCCACCTTTGCCACATCTCCCAGTCTTATGATACCGGTCGGATCCTGCCTCAGGATCAGGTTCCTGAAATCCGCTTCCGTGGTTAACCTGCCCAGGGTACGGATGGTGAGCTCTGTGTTCTCGCCGTAAATCTTACCCGAGGGTATTTCCACGTTTTCCCTGGCCAGGCCATTCCGTATGTCCCGGAATGATATGTTATACGAATTCAGTTTATCGGGGTCGATCCAGATTCGCATGGACGGCCGTTTCTGCCCGAAAATATTCACCGCGCTGACCTGCGGAATGGTCTGGAACCTTTCCAGCAACACGTTTTCGGTGTAGTCGCTCAACTCCATCAGTCCCTTTGTCGGACTTTGCACGGCCAGTAATATGATAAAATCACTGTTCGCATCCGCCTTACTCACTACCGGGGGCGCATCGATATCCTGTGGCAATTGCCTCACCGCCTGGCTTACCTTATCACGAACGTCGTTGGCTGCCGCTTCAAGGTCGGCATCCAGTTCAAATTCGACAGTGATGTTGCTGCTGCTCTGCGAGCTGGAGGATGAGATGGTGCGGATACCGGGAATTCCGTTGATCGCTTTTTCAAGTGGCTCGGTGATCTGGGTCTCAATGATGTCGGAGTTCGCACCGGTGTAATTGGTCCGCACGTTCACGATCGGCGGATCGATGGCCGGGTATTCCCGGACGGCAAGAAACGTATAGCCTACCACTCCGAAAAGGAGGATAAGGATATTCATAACGGTGGCCAGCACCGGTCTTTTCAACGATAGTTCTGAGATGTTCATCGGTTACTCCCGGTACAACACTGCTGTTGCACCTTCTTGGTTTTGATTTCGTCCTGTTTGCAGCGCCTGCACTGCTATATCCGCTACAGTGTTTCTTCGAGTTTCTTTACGCGTCGTACCTTGATCGCAGAGGTTGGCCGTACATACAAAACGCCGGTCACAACAACCGAATCGCCCTGGTTAAGACCACTCAATACTTCAACGCCTCCTGCTGTACGCAACCCTGTTTCGATGCTGGTCATCACACCTTTGCCGTTTTTTGCGACGATCACTTTCTTTGACTTCGCATCAGGAATAATAGCGCTGCTGGGAATAAGAATAGTATTTGCGCGGGAACCGGCATCGATCATCACCTTTACAAAACTGCCAGGATTGATCACTCCATTCTCTACGATTGCGCGTACAGTAAGGTTACGCGTTGCGGTATTCACCTGCGGTTCCACTGCCAGTATGGTGGCTCTCCTTTTTTCGCCATTTACTTCAACGGCAAGGGTTTTCCCTTTGCTGACTGTGGCCGCATAGGCTTCGGGAAGGGTAAAATCAATTTTGGACCGGTTCACCTGCTGGATGGTGGCCAGCACTGTTTGGGGGGTAACGTATGCGCCGGGACTCACCTTGCGAAGACCAATGGTGCCGGAAAAAGGCGCCCTTACGATCGTTCTGCTGATATTAGCCTGTACTACGCCAATGTCGGCGCGGAGGGTGTTAACCTGGTTGACGGCTACATCGTAGTCTGCGCGGTTGATTCCTTCCACTTCAAGCAGTTTGCGGAGTCTTTCTTCAGTTTTTTCGGCAAGTGCAAGTTGAGCGCGGAGTTTGGCGAGCTGTGCCTGAAGATCGGCATCGTTGATACGGGCCAGTATGGTGCCGCGGGCAACAGATCTTCCTTCAGGGATATTCAGGTAGGTGAGCCTGCCACTTACTTCCGGATGCAGTTCGGTCGTTTCATTCGCTACTACGGTGCCATTTGCCTCCACGGTGTTTACCAGCGGATAGTACCCTGCTATGATCACATCAACCATTACCGGCGGTTGCTGCTGTCCGCCACCGGACCCTTTAACCGTGACTTTCTTTTTGTCTTCTCCTCCGCACGAAGCCAGTAAGGATACCAATACAATAAGTACAATCGATTTTCGCATTCAGTCTTTCCTGTTATAATTTGATTTTACTAATAAAGATAGCCAGATTTGACCACCGCGGTCCGGAGTTGGGATAAACGGGCGGATGTCTAAATGGCGTTGAGGCTGCAAAATTTGGAAAAGCGAAACAGGTGTCCAACTAAACTTCTGTTAACTTAGGTTAACGACTGATCCGGCCCGACGAACGGAATTGCAGGATCAGATTGCAATAGTTTTCCCCCGGGATCAGGGCAGATAACCGCATCAGCTGGCAGCGTGGTAATACTTCGTCACTCCGGTAATAATTATTGCCCAATCATTAGCTTTGCCGCACTCAAACCATGTTATGGAAAAACTGGAAAACTATGTGCTCGGCAAGTGGATCAAAGGCGATGGAGCGGGTCAGCCGTTGTACAATGCAGTAAGCGGTGAACTGGTTGCCCATGCCAGCACCGAGGGACTGGATTATTCGGAGATACTGGATTATGGCCGGCTGGTTGGAGGCCCGGCACTGAGGCGCATGACTTTCCATGAGCGCGGCCTGATGCTGAAAGCGCTGGCATTGCATCTCCGCGAACACCTTGACCGGTTTTACGCGGTGAGTTATCTTACCGGTGCCACCAAAGTGGATAGCTGGATCGATATTGAAGGGGGTATAGGCAACCTGTTCTCATACGCCTCATTACGCAGGAAATTTCCTGATGAACCTTATTGCCTGGACGGTGAGGGGCATCAGTTGGGCAAGGCTGGAAATTTTATGGGTCACCACCTGCTGGTCCCGAAGGAAGGAATCGCGGTTCACATCAACGCATTCAATTTCCCGGTATGGGGTATGCTCGAAAAAATCGCGGTCAACCTGCTTGCCGGCGTGCCTGCTGTGGTGAAGCCGGCAACGCTTACATCTTTTCTTACCGAAGCGGTTGTGAAAGAAATCGCGGCATCAGGAATATTACCGCACGGCGCGCTGCAACTGGTCTGTGGATCTGCAGGAGATATGCTGAATCATGTGCGTTCGCAGGATGTGATCACCTTTACCGGTTCAGCCACTACAGGACTGATGCTGAAAAGGCAGCCAAACGTACTTGAGAATAACATCACGTTCAATATGGAGGCCGATTCGCTCAACTGTATTGTACTGGGGGAAGACGTAACGCCGGAGATGCCGGAGTGGGAGATATTTATCAAGGAAGTGAGAAAGGAGATGACGGTAAAGGCTGGGCAGAAGTGTACCGCCATCCGAAGAATTTTTGTACCGGCCAACCGGGTGGAAGCAGTACAGCTTGCCCTTTCAAAGGCGCTGGCGCAGACAACAATCGGGAATCCTACGCTGGATGCCGTGCGGATGGGAAGCCTCGCAGGCCTCAGCCAGCGGGACGAGGTTAAGCGGCAGGTGCAGAAGCTGCTCGCATCCTCGCAGATCATTTACGGAAGCCTTGACAGCGTTGAAGTGATGGGTGCCGACCCGGACCGGGGTGCGTTCATGAGCCCGGTTTTATTACTGAACGAAAATCCATTCAATGCAACCGAGCCGCACGAGGTGGAAGCTTTCGGCCCGGTATCTACACTGATGCCATACAAAGGCACAGAGGAAGCGATTGAACTTGCCCGCCTTGGAAAAGGGTCGCTGGTTTCAACGATCGTTACCGCGGATGATACCATCGCACGCAACTATGTACTGGGTGCCGGCGCTTACCACGGCCGGATTCTGATTCTGAATCGTGAATGTGCAAAAGAAAGCACCGGGCATGGTTCACCACTTCCCTTGCTTGTGCACGGCGGACCTGGCCGCGCCGGTGGTGGTGAAGAAATGGGTGGTGTAAGGGGTGTGAAGCATTATATGCAAAGGGTGGCCATACAGGGATCGCCCACTTCAATCACGGCGGTGAGCAATGTTTACCAGCAACATGCAAAAGGAAAAGATCCCGGCAAGCACCCGTTTAAAAAATATTTCGAAGAACTTCAGGTGGGCGACCAGATCATTACGGAAAGGAGGCAGATCACTTCGGAAGATATCGATCGCTTTGCCGACCTCAGCGGTGACCATTTTTACGCACATATCCGCGAAACAGATTTTACAGGCACTATGTTCGAGCGGCAGGTGGCACATGGGTACTTTATCATGAGTGCTGCGGCGGGTTTATTTGTAGACAGCTATGAAAAGAACCCCGTGCTGTTGAATTACGGCATCGATGAACTGAGGTTTACCAAACCGGTCTACCCGGGATCAGAGATTTACATCCGCTTCACCTGCAAAGAGAAAACCGCACAGGAAAAAAAGGATGAATCCGATATCAATAAAGGAATCGTGAAATGGCTGGTTGAAATGTTCGACGAGACAAACGAACTGACTGGCCTGGCCACAATTCTTACGATGGTGAAGAAAAAGGAGCAGTAACTTTATACAAGAAAACTGACTGTATGCAGACAATGATTAAGGACGGTTATGTTAAGGTGGAAAAAGAACATGGGATCGTGACGATTGAATTTTTTCACCCGCAGAGTAACTCTCTACCCGGCGACTTACTGGAAAGGCTGGCGCAGACTATCCACAGCGAGAGCCATGACAGCGGCACAAGAGTTATCGTGCTCCGTTCCGGTGGGGAAAAAGTATTCTGTTCCGGTGCTTCTTTTGATGAACTCGCTTCAATTAAAACAGAAGCGGAAGGCCGGAGATTTTTCAGCGGTTTTGCAAATGTGATCAATGCCATGCGTAAGGCCCCGCAGTTCATCATCGCCCGTATACAGGGTAAGTGCGTAGGCGGTGGCGTAGGCCTTGCAGCCGCAGCTGACTATGCAATCGCGGTTAGCGGGGCAGACGTGAAGCTGAGCGAGCTTGCGGTTGGTATCGGTCCGTTTGTGGTTGGTCCCGCAGTGGAACGAAAAGTCGGCCTTGCTGCGTTTAGCCACCTGACGATAGATGCGGCTGTCTGGCGGTCTGCCGACTGGGCAAAAAGGAAAGGACTGTTTGCGGAAGTGCACGATGATGCAGACGCAATGGACGATTCCATTGACCGGCTGGCTACAACGCTCTCACACTATCACCCGGCTGCCATGACAGAGTTGAAAACCATTTTCTGGAAAGGAACCGAAAACTGGGATGAATTGCTGCGGGAGCGCGCGGCGATCAGTGGACGGCTCATACTCAGTGAACACAGCAGGGATTTTATTGAGAAGTTCAAGGGCAAACAGAAATAAAACGATCAGATCTCACCAGCGGCCGCGAAAGCGGCCGCAACACTTTCTCAGAGATCGTCATATTGATACAGCGGATCAATGCTCGTGCCTGCAGTCATTTCGAATACAGGTTTGATCAGGCCGTCTTTCAGTCCGTAGACCCATCCGTGCAGGTGCGGACGTTGGTCGTATTTCCAGGCTCGCTGGATCACCGAAGTTTTGGCAAGATGCTGCACCTGCTCCTGTACGTTCAGCTCCACCAGCCGGTCGAACTTTTTTTCTTCAGTGCCGATCGCTTCCAGTTCATCACGGTGAAGCCGGTACACGTCTTTGATATGCCGCAGCCACATATTGAGCACATACCGGTAATCGTGATTCGACATCGCGGCTTTCACCCCGCCGCAACCATAATG
The DNA here is from genome assembly GCA_036375835.1 of Chitinophagaceae bacterium. Taxonomy (GTDB): domain Bacteria; phylum Bacteroidota; class Bacteroidia; order Chitinophagales; family Chitinophagaceae; genus JAEZDC01. The sequence continues at coordinate 8,777 of DASVBM010000285.1, forward strand.
GCCGCAGACAATGATGTGTTTCACTTTCAGGTGCGACACTGCGAAATCCAGTACACTTAACAGGTTCACGTCTGTATGGATCACCATGTTGGCGATGTTGCGATGCACGAAGATCTCGCCAGGCTGTGTTCCGGTAATCCGGTCAGCAGGAACCCTGCTGTCACTGCAGCCGATCCACAGGAATTCCGGTGTCTGGATATGGCTGAGCCTTTCAAAGAACCCCGGGTCTTCTTCCGAAACGGCTTTCGCCCAATCCTTGTTAGCCTGGAGTAATCGTTCGTATGCCTTCATGCGACAAATATAATGCGAAACATTACGGTAGTAAGCAAGCCCTCACCTTTTGATGGCCGCAGTGGAATCAGCGACGCCGGGCCGCGTTTTTAAGTGAAATCTTCAATGCTGTGTAACCAATCAGCCCCGCAACCAGGGAAGAAAGCAGGATCACCAGTTTTACGTTCCGGATAATGTCGGCATCGTCAAAAGCGAGAAGGGTGATAAAAATCGACATCGTAAAACCGATACCGCCGAGGAATCCGACAGCGGCAATGGTACGCCAGCTGAGTTCACCGGGTAAACGGCAAAAGCCCGCCTTAACTGCTGCCAGTGAAAACAGGAAGATGCCGGCCGGCTTCCCTGCGATCAGGCCGAGCGCTACACCGAGGCTGTAGTCTTCGGTTAATGTCCCGATAAAATCATTGCTCAGCAGAATGGCCGTATTGGCCAGCGCAAAAACAGGCAGTATGATAAACGCCACCGGCTTATGCAGGAAATTCTGAAGTATGTAAGAAGTGGATTTCGAATCGCCGTTTCCGAAAGGAATGGCAAAAGCGAGCAATACACCACTGATGGTGGCGTGAACACCAGAGTTCATCATGAAATACCACATCACGGAGCCGGCTACCAGGTAAGGGATGAGGTTACGCACACGAAGCCTGTTCAATACCAGCAGCAGTGCGAATATGCCTAAAGAGATAAAAAGGTTGGTGAACTGGATATCGCCGGTATAAAAAATGGCTATGATAATGATCGCCCCGAGGTCATCGATCACTGCAAGCGCTGCGAGGAAAACTTTAAGCGAAGAAGGTACACGTTTGCCCAGCAGAGAAAGTACCCCGAGTGCGAAAGCAATATCAGTTGCCATCGGCACGCCTGAGCCGGACTGCGTTGCCGTACCATAATTAAACAGCAGGTAAATCGCCGCGGGTACAAGCATTCCTCCCAGCGCCGCAAACAGAGGCAGTAATGCCTCGCGCAGGTTGGACAACTCGCCAATATAGACTTCCCGTTCCAGCTCCAGGCCGATCAGCAGGAAGAAAATCGTCATGAGCCCGTCATTCACCCATTGTTCTACGGTATGGCCACCGACCACCGTTGACCAGAAATCGTGATAGTTGTGACCTAAGGATGAATTCGCCAGCACTAACGAAATAACCGTACAGCCGATCAGTACCAGACCGCCTGATTTTTCGCTATCGACAAAATCGCTGAAAAGCTTAGTGAGGCCGGAGCGCCTGCCTCCTGTTCTGACTTTCACCATGAGATTTCCTGGCGCCTGCCGTTTAATTAAAAAATAACGGTTACTCAGATATTCAAACCACCGCAAACCGAGATCACCTGCCCGGTGATATAGGAGCTCATGTCAGATGCGAGGAAGAGCGTAGTGTCGGCAATTTCTTCGCCCTTTCCGAAACGGCCAAGCGGGATCTTTGCCAGAAAAGCCTCGGCTCCCGCACCTTCTTTCAGGTAGTGCGTCATATCTGTTTCCACGAAGCCGGGGGCGATGGCGTTGCACCGGATATTCCGGCTGCCGAGTTCATGGGCCACAGATTTTGTAAAGCCGATAATGCCTGCCTTCGACGCGGCATAGCTGCCCTGGCCGGCATTGCCCCTGATACCGATGATCGAACTCATGTTGATGATGCTTCCCTTCCGGGCTTTCATCATTGGCCGGATCACCTGCTTTGTCATATTAAAAACGCTTTTCAGGTTCGTTTCCATCACGTCATCCCATTGATCGGGTGTCATACGCAGCAGCAGATTGTCTTTGCTGATCCCTGCGTTGTTCACACACACGTCGATATTCCCGAAGGTTTTTACCACGTCGTTCACGAAAGATTCACACTCATCGTATTTCCCCGCGTTACTGCGGTATGCTTTTGCACGCCGCCCCATTGAAGTGATCTTCTGAGCCACTGCCTCAGCTTTTTCAGCGCTGCCCTCGCTTACATAGGTGAACGCGATATCGGCACCCTGTTCTGCGAGTTTCAGCGCGATAGCTTCACCGATACCCCTGGCGGCGCCGGTAACGATACAAACTTTTCCTTCGAGTAATTTCATATCTGTGATTTGAATCTGGCAAATGTAAGATTATTGAGAAACCAGAGGCCGCCGCTATCACCTGATAAATTCCAGGATCTCATCGATATAACTGCGGTCATTACTCAGCCGCGGCACCTTATGCTGCCCGCCGAGTTTACCCTTGCTTTTCAGCCATGCATTGAATACCCCTTTCGGCACCGCATGCACCAGCGGCATCCTTAATGCGATATCCTTACTCCGCTTGGCCTCGTAATCGCCGTTGACAGCTTTCAGGGCATCATCCAGCTCGTAGGTAAAACGGTTGAGGTCTTCCGGCGCCTTTTCAAATTCGATCAGCCATTCATGCGCGCCATTGCTGTCGTCGCTGAAATAAACGGGGGCGGCGGAATAATCGTTCACAACGGCGCCGGTTTTCAATGAGGCCATGGCGATGGCCTTATCAGAATTATCTACAATCAGTTCTTCGCCGAATGCATTGATGAAATGCTTCAGCCTGCCGCTGACTTTTACTTTGTATGGATTTTTTGAAGTAAACTGCACGGTATCTCCCACCAGATACCTCCACAGCCCGCCATTCGTGCTGATCACCAGCGCATAATTCTTCCCCAGTTCCACGTCTGAGAGCCCTATCGTCCTTGGATCCTCTTTCCCGTATTCTTCGGATGGCATGAATTCGTAAAAAATGCCGTGACGAAGAAACAATAACATACCATCGTCGCCGGGGTGATGCTGGGCGGCAAAAAAACCTTCGCTGGCGTTATACATCTCCTGGTAGTTCACGCCGGGACCCATGAGCTTCTGAAACTGTTCGCGGTATGGTGTGAACGATACGCCGCCATGCAGATAAAGTTCGAGCTCAGGCCATACTTCTTTCAATGTAGACTTCCCGGTGATCTCGAGGATACGTTTGATCAGCACCAGCGTCCAGGTGGGCACGCCGCTGATGGAAGTCACCACTTCGCTGATCGTTGACTCTGCCAGCTTTTCGATCTTCAGTTCCCAGTCGTCGAGCAATGCAATAGAAAGTTCCGGCGTGCGTATCCACTCTGCCCAGAATGGAGAGTTCTGCAATAAAACCGCGCTGAGGTCGCCATATTGTATCTCCTCGTTCAGTTTGTGCACCTGGTGGCTGCCGCCGATCACCAGCCCTTTTCCGGTCAGCAGGTCGCTGTCGGGATTGAAATGGTAATACATCGTGAGTACGTCCTTTGAACCCTGGTAATGGCAGTCCTGCAGGCTCTCCTGCGTTATGGGAATGAACTTCGCCTTACTGCTGGTGGTGCCGCTGCTCTTTGCAAACCAGGATACCGGCGTGTTCCAGAGCAGGTTTTGTTCGCCGTTCATGATCCGCCCGATATACGGTTGCAGGTGCTCGTACTCGTGTATGGGGATGGCCTTTTTAAAATCGGAAATATGGAAGACATCCTTCATTCCGTATTTCCGGCCGATCTCGGTGTATTGCCCGTGTGTTACAAGGTCCTGTAATACTTCTCTTTGGGTCTGCACGGGTTCGGCAAGCCATTGTTCTATGGCGCTATATCTCCAACGTGCGAGCCTTGATATGGCGGGACTCAGGAATTTCATTTGCGCTGCCGGCAAAATAAAGAATAACGGCGGAACTTTCTACAGAAAACGCGCAATCAGGACACCGGTTTTTCGGCTGCCAGGTGAGCAGCTACCTGTTGCAGCATTTCCTGTATAGCCGGAAGCTCATGTTGAGCGGAGGAGAGCAGCAACTCAAGCTCTTTGTCGTGTGCTTTCACTGCATAGTTCAGCAGGTATGATTTGGTATCTTCAATCTGCAGCCGGAGTTCCGCTTCTGCCTCGGATGAAGGGGAGGATTCAAATTGCCGGATATGGGAGAGCGTATTGCGAATGGCGTCTGTGGCTTTTTCCTTCGAGACCTGCGAAGTGGCACCCCTTCCCATTTCCAGTATCCAGTCTTTGCGGCGTAATTCGAAATTAGTACCCAGGTACAGCCGCCTCACCTGTTCGTTGGTTGCAAGTTCCGCTGCCGTACCATGGATGAATATCTTACCCCCTATCAGCAGGTAAGCACGGTCGCAGATAGAAAGTGTTTCATTCACGTTATGGTCGGTAATCAGGATGCCGATATTCCGGTACTTCAGCCTGGCGACCACCCCCTGGATGTCTTCCACGGCTATCGGGTCAACGCCCGCGAACGGTTCATCAAGCAGGATGAATTTCGGGTCTACCGCCAGCGCGCGGGCGATTTCGGTTCTTCTCCGTTCGCCACCGCTGAGACGGTCACCGTTATTCTTTCGTACGTGGTGCAGATTAAACTCGTCCAGCAGGCTTTCCAGTTTCATCAGCCTTTCTTTTTTGGTGAGCCTGGTCATTTCAAGGACAGCCAGGATATTATCTTCCACGCTGAGCTTGCGGAACACAGAGGCTTCCTGGGGCAGGTAGCCGATGCCCATCTGTGCCCTTTTGTACATTGGCAGCTTCGTGATGTTGGTGTCGTTCAGGAAGACATCGCCCTCGTCGGGGCGGATCAGCCCTACCACCATGTAAAACGTTGTTGTCTTCCCCGCGCCGTTCGGCCCCAGGAGCCCCACGATCTCGCCCTGCTTCACTTCAACGGAAACATGGTCAACAACGGTGCGACTGCTGTAACGTTTAACCAGGGCTTTAGTATGTATCGTGAGATTCAAAATATAATTTTGGCAAAAATATGCGGAGTTTGGTGTGTGGCGAATCTGAAAAGGCTAATCTTGGAAATAATTTATGTCTTTTCTCCGTACCTGGATTTGTATTTTTCTATCCACCGCTTGTCTTGCCCCATGCGGCAGCGGTTTGCGGGCGCAGCTGAATTTGTCAAAGGCAGCGTCACTTTCACACAATACAGTATTTTCAATCTTACAGGACAGGCAGGGATTTATCTGGATAGGAACGGGAAACGGGCTGAACCGGTTTGACGGCAGCGATACGAAAGTATACAAGCCGGTGAATGACGGAGTGCCCGGCCAGATCAAAGGCAGGGTGATCAAAAGCAGACTGCTGGAAGACGATGATGAACGAATTTGGTTCTCAACCGACGTTGCCGTTCAGTGCTTCGAAAAGAAGCGTGACCGGTTTCGCTCATTTAATTTAAAGACCGGCTTTGCAAATCCCCTGGTTATCCGGGGTAATTCCTTATTTCTTTCCAGCATCGATGGCGGAGTGTTTGAGCTGAATACGGTTACCGGCCGAAGTATTCAGTACCCGGTTACAGAAAAAGATGCCGGAGGCAAGCCGATTAACCTTATGTATCACGGTGCTGCGGAAAAGAACAATAATATCTGGTTTGCA
>DASVBM010000073.1:0-13655 GCA_036375835.1 Chitinophagaceae bacterium
GATTCAGAAAAATAAAAAGAGGCTGTCTCAGAAAGGCAGCCTCTTTTCTGTTTTCCGGCAAGCAGTTTAGTTTTCGTTCCCCTTGATGTTCAGTACCGGCGTATCGCCATGAAGTGCGAGGTTGCGGCTGGCACTGTTACCGGTGATCTTCTGAAAGAAATTTTTGCCTTGCGGTATCACCGCGATCATACCTATATGGTTGGCCATGCAATACCGCTCCAGCGCATACTCGAAGTGATCGCCCTCCAGCAATTCATTTACCACCTCTATCTCAGGCCAGGTTTTCTTCACATAATCAGCGAAGTTCTGCAGCTTCCTGCCTGTCTCCATATAGTCCACAGCTTCCTTCCTGGTATGCACGAATGAAACGATGTGCAGCCTGGTACGAAACAGTTTTGCCATCCCGATCACATGGATCAGCAGGTGATGGTCCGTTTCAAAATGATCAGTAGCCAGTACAATGTCTTTCGGTTTCTCGGTTTCCGCGGCAATCGGTACAGCCAGCACCGGTAAAGGCACTTTACTGATCACTGCCGAAGTAACGCTGCCAAAAACCGATGCAAGTCCTTTTCGCCCTTTAGTACCCATAACTACCAGGTCAAATTCGTGCTTCAGTATGTATTTCGCGATGGCATTCACAACCGAATCGTTTCCAGCCAGTGCGGTACGGTATGAAACATCCTTGTATACTTTTTTTACCGCGTGCCGGAATGTTTTCAGTTCATCCTTCGCGTCCTCGAGTACCAGGTTAGCATATCGTTCGTAAACAGTGCCTGGCGAACTGAATTTTCCCTCATCTACTCCCACACTGTGCAGAAAATGCACCTGCGCACCGGTTCTCTGTGCAATTTCCGAAGCATACAAGGCCGCCTTCATCGCGTTTTTAGAAAAATCGGTGGGAACGAGTATCTTTTTCATATCCCGTTTTTCTAAAGGTACTCCTCAATATTGCCGTGGTCGATGACATTCATCACGGAAAAAACCAAAGAAAATCCTTAGCTTTTCCTATCGCATTGGCGTAAAAACGAAAAAAGCAGGCTACCAGGCCTGCTTTTTCAATGTACCACTCCGGATTAGTTTTTCCCCTTTTTCGGGTGAACGAATTTCAACTCATCGATGATGTTGCGGGCGCCTGCAAATTTGTCTATGATAAATGCTACATAACGGATGTCTACCATAATATTCCGGCAGATGTCTGCGTCATAATGGATATCACTCATGGTTCCTTCCCATACCCGGTCAAAGTTCAGCCCAACCAGGTTCCCCCAGGCGTCCAGTGCCGGGCTTCCGGAATTTCCACCTGTTGTATGATTGGTAGCGATAAAACATACCGGCTGCCTTCCATTCACCCCGTAAGGTCCAAAGTCTTTCCGGTTATAAAGTTCGATCAGCTTCGCCGGCAGATCGAACTCATAATCTCCCGGCACGTATTTCTGTATCACTCCGTCAAGGTAAGTGTACATCCCATACTCCACCGCGTCGCGGGGCTGGTATCCTTTCGCCTGCCCATAGGCAACCCGGAGTGTGCTGTTTGCATCGGGGTAAAAACGTTTTTCCGGGAAAACCTCCATCTGTGCCGCCATATATGTTCGTTGCAGCAGGTTGACCCGGTTCTGTAATTCCGCCAGCTTTGAATTCACATTGCTAACATAGGCTGTTTGCAACGCTGCCAGCAACTGCATGGCGAAGTCCGACCGGAACGCATTTACCGCAGTCGTCGGATCGGATGCCAGTAAGGCAAATACTTTTGCGGAATCATCAAAGATTGAAGCATTGTAGGCACGACTCGCAAACACTGCGTAGTTCCCTCCCTCCTGTTCCACCAGTCTGGTCAGTTCCGGAGCGATAACTTCTTTTTGCTGGTCTGTTACGAACAGCTGCAACAGCGTCGCGAACATGCGCTGATCTACCTGCGGGTTATATTCATGGTAGATATCCCTCAGCAGCTCGGTTACTTTCCGGGAAGAACTGTCGTAACCGGCGGCTCCTGCTTTTTCAAAAGCATTCACTACCCGGTAGAGCCGCGATGCGATAGTAAACAACTCTATCCGTGAAATAATCTCTGTATAATAATCGCGGGCGAAACCGAAAGGTTTGATTTCCGCATAAGCCTTTTCCAGCTCGGGTAAGAGGTTCGAATATTTTTGTTTCCATTCCGGATTCGCCATCACCCGTTTTGCAAACAGTGCTTCATACGCTTTTTTCTGACCGATCACGCCGGTGCGTTTCAGTCCAAGCACTTCTCCCTGCCACTTTTTGTAGGCATTCTCAATCGATGCATACTTTGCCGCATACTGGATCTTTACCTGCTCATCCGCTCTCATAAAATCATTCAGCACACCCAGCGCTTTTCCCCGGATGCCGATCTTCGCCGGATCGTTCACTTCCATGATCTGTTCAACTGCAGCGGAGTAGAGGTATTCGTAGGTACGCCCCGGAAAGCCGAATACCATCGTGAAATCATTTTCATTCACCCCATCGAGCGAGATGTTCAGCGACCGTTTGGGACGATATGGAACGTTGTCCGGTGAATAGGCTGCGGGTTTATTATCCTTTCCTGCATAGATCCTGAATAACGAGAAATCACCGTTATGTCTCGGCCACATCCAGTTGTCGGTGTCCTTTCCAAAATTGCCGATAGAAGAAGGGGGTGCACCTACCAGGCGGACGTCCTGGTATACTTCAGTAACGAAAAGATAATACTTGTTACCCTCGAAAAATGGCCGGATAAGAATATCCTGGTAGGATTCTTTCTTTACACCGGGTTTCAGCGCCTCGATGTTTTTGTTCACCAGTGATTGTCTTTCTTTCTCAGGCATCCCCGCGGTCACTCCTTTCAACACAGCCGCAGTGACGTCATCAATCCGGATAATAAAAGTGGCGGTGAGACCGGGATTCGGCAGTTCTTCCGAATGACTGCGCGCCCAGAACCCGTCGCGGATGTAATTATGCTGAAGGCTGCTGTGATTCTGGATATTATCAAATCCGCAATGGTGATTGGTCAGTAGTAGACCTTTGTCGGAGATCACCTCGGCCGTACAGAACCCGCCGAAACTCACAATCGCGTCTTTCAGGCTTCCCTTGTTAATATTGTAAATTTCGTCAGCCGAGATCTTCATCCCGTGACGCTTCATATCCTTTTCGTTTAGTGATTTCAGCAGTTGTGGCAGCCACATGCCTTCATCGGCAAGTGCAGGCAAACGAAACACAAAAACCACAACGAACAGGATGCTGAATTTTGCCAGGTGCTTCATACAATTGATTAAAGGTTTAAAGGTAACTGGTTCCAGGCGGCTATGCGAATGACCTGCGACATGGAAAGAAAAAAGCGAGGGATCAGTTCTTCGTATCCCTGGTCCAGACCGTGTTACCCCAGGTGAGCGTTTTCTTATCTGGTGAATAAACGGCGTAATTATTATTCTCGAGGCAATACACTGCGTTCGTTGCGTAGAAATAAGCATTCAGTTTCCGGCTGCCGTTGTCCATCACCAGCCTGGTCTTGTCCTGGGTAATGACAATCCGCTTATTCACATCACCCGCTTCATACCAAATACCGGAAACATCCGGGAAAAGGAAGTTGCCTTTCACCCAGCGTCGGTCCGACCATTGAATGGTCCTGAGATCATTCGCCAGAATACCATTGCGATTCCAGCCGGAAGCAAAAACCTCCATCGAACTCTTGAAATGTCCGTTCGATGATTCTGTTCCGGAGAGAAAAACCAGGTCGCGGCCGTTTTGTACGATATAGCATGGCTTTTCCATATTGCCGTCCTGGTACCAGGTGCCGGCAATATCAGGTATTTGCTCGTTGGCGGTCCGGGGAATCCTGGAACTGCTGCATGCAAGCAGCGAGCACACAACTGCCAGAACGATCAGCGCTTTCATTGTTGCGGGAATTTTTCCTTCCATTCGGTCACACCACCGGCAAGGTTTGCGGTGTTGGTAAAACCCAGGTGCTCCAGTATCAGGCAGGCCATCGCGCTCCGCTGCCCGCTTTTGCAGTAGCATATTACTTCTTCATTCTTCAGGTGTTCGATCTCTTCGATATCCATGTCCTGTAACCTGCGCAGTCGGTAATGGGTACCGCCGATGTGGAAGTCCTTCCTTTCGAAGTCTTCCCGTACGTCCAGGAGGTTCAGCTGTTCGCCGTCGTCCATTCTTTTCCTGAGTTCCTCTACGTAAATCGTTCTCATATTTCTGTTATGGATTTGGAGTGTTGGCGGAGGTATCCGGCGTTGCCGGCTGCGGTTTAGCAACGGTAACGTAAAGGTCCAGCAACTGCCCCGGCCGTATTTTATTCTGCACTCTAACGCCTGGTGAAGGCGAAGCATACTGGGGCGGATTGGTCTGGTAAACGTATGCCTGGTCATTCCCTGCCAGTTCAGGAGGCACTACAGCACCCATGTTGATGTTCAGACTGGACAGATAAGCCTTTGCTTCGCCCAGGGTCATCCCGACTACATTGGGCACGTTCATCTCAGCTGAGCCGAGACCGCTACCGAGCACAAAACTGATGGTGCTGCCCATGGGCACCTGCGTCATCGGGGCGATCGGCTTGCCATTGTATAATTGTTCCAGCACTGAGTTCTTTGCAATATCCGGGCGGTAAGTAGTATCGCCCAGTTTCAGCCCGATGCTTTCCAGCATCATTTCGGCGCTGCGGAAAGAGAACCCGACCATATTCGGAACGCTGGCCAGCGGTGGAACGGCACGGTTGATAGTGAGGTAAACCGTACGGTTCGCCTTTACCGTTGCATCCGGGTCGGGTGACTGCCGTATAACCGAAAGGCGCATGGCAGTATCAACGTAAACCGAATCCTGTATTTCAACCTTGAATCCTTTCTGGTCAAGCACCTGTTCAGCCTGTGTAAACGGCATGCCGATTACCGACGGAACTTTTTCGTATTCATTATGCTTGGTGAGCCAGCCAATGATCGCAAAAAAGAAAAGGATGATCAGCAACACCAGTACAATAACAGCAAGAATATTGATCCAGAGCGGCCTGGTAGTTAGGAATTTGAACACGCTAAAAATTTCAGTTATGCAATGTTAAGCATCTATTGCCAGCATTCTTCCAGCACGGCGGTATAAAAATCTTTTAAAGTCCACCCCATCGCTCTCACCTGCTGGGGAATAATACTAGCCTCGCTCTGCCCCGGTACGGTGTTCACTTCCAGCATATAAGGCTCACCCACCTCCTCGTTGTAGATGAAATCGATGCGGACAATGCCACGGCAATTCAGCAACTGATAAATCTTCGCTGCCGCCACCCGCACCTTTGCGGCAATGGACTCATCTGCTTCTGCCGGCGTGATCTCATCGCTTTTGCCCAGGTATTTTGCTTCGTAGTCGAAAAAATCATTTTTACTGACCACTTCTGTAATCGGCAGTGTAATGATCTCTCCTTTTTTACGGAATACCCCGATCGTGAATTCACGTCCCTTAACAAACTCCTCCACCAGCACCTGGTCATCCTCCGCAAAAGCCTTTTTTATCGCTTCATCCAGCTTGCCGGCTTCAGTCACCTTGCTCATACCAATGCTGCTGCCGCCGTTATTCGGCTTCACAAACACCGGCAGGCGGAGACGTGTCAGTAATGCAGATGCGGCTACCGGCGTATGGCGGAACAGGTGCACGGATTCTGCAACGCGTATGCCCGCAAAGGCCGCAACGGCAACCGTGAACCTTTTATTGAAAGTAAGCGCCGAAGTTGCGGCATCACAGCTGGTGTACGGTATGTTCAGCATATCGAAATAACCCTGGAGTTTACCGTCCTCACCGGGTGTTCCATGAATACACATCAGCACCGCGTCAAAGGTGATATTATGACCATCCGCAAGAATCGAAAAATCGTCTTTTTTTACCGCTGATCGCTGGCCGTCTTCCGATTCGTAGATCCAGCCGGAGGGACTGATATTGATCCGGTAAACGTCAAATTTTTCCCTGTCGAGGTTGTTTGACACCGTAATGGCGCTTTTATAACTGATCTCGGCCTCTCCGCTAAAGCCGCCGGTAACCAATGCGATGCGTTTTTTCATCTGTGCAACTTAGAAAGCAAAGAAAATGATTATATGGCAAATTTCATCCCGGCATATGCCGCAGGGGTATTGCGATGCAGCAGAAACAAAAAAGGTGAAGAAACCTACGGAGCCTCTTCACCTTTTACAGTTGACGGGAAATATCACCCGCCGTAATGATTGTTGCAATCAGCAACAAAGAATAGTAGTTTAAAATTAGCCCGGGATTCCAGTCCGTGCAAACTTTTATGCTTAAAAAGTTCTGCACATATCAGGCATGGAGCTTCTCCTTCTTCGAAAGGAGTTCGTCTACCGTTTCACGATACATCTCGTCGGGAACGCAGCAGTCAACCGGGCAAACGGCCGCACACTGGGGTTCTTCATGAAAGCCCTGGCACTCTGTGCATTTATTGGGAGTAATATAGTACGTATCCGTAGCGATCGGTGCCAGCCGGTCGTTGGCTTCGACTATCGTTCCGTCCATCAAAGTGTAAGACCCTTTTACCGTTGTTCCGTCCGCCATGGCCCATTCCACACCACCTTCATAAATTGCATTATTGGGACATTCCGGTTCGCAGGCTCCGCAGTTGATACATTCTTCTGTTATTTTGATCGCCATAACAAAAACAGTTTTTTGGTTGAGGATATATTTGCTTTTCAAAAATAAGGTTCGCAAATGAATTTACAAGCCCGAATTAAACTGCTGGCAAATCTGGGAGAATATCTGAATGGAAATACTGACGAATATCAGTCAGCAAAAGAAAAAGCGAACCGCGGGAATCCATGGTTTACGCCGGAGTTCATAGACCTCGCTACGGCGAATATTGTAACCGCTTTTCTCCAACCGGATAAACTGAATCAGTGGGCAAGCAGATACGCAGTTCCGGATGAACAGCCGCATCCCAAAAATGTGGGAGTGGTAATGGCCGGGAATATTCCGCTGGTGGGATTCCACGACTTTCTGTGTGTATTCATCAGCGGCCATCGCATCACCATCAAACCCTCGTCTAAAGATGAAGTGCTGATCCGCCACATGGTGGAAAAACTCACCGCCTGGGAACCCGCCTTCAGCAACTACGCAACATTGTCAGACAAACTTTCCGGATGTGACGCATATATCGCCACCGGCAGCAATAACACCGGTCGGTATTTTGAATACTATTTCGGTAAGTACCCGCATATCATTCGCTATAACCGCACTTCGGTGGCCGTGCTCGACGGAAATGAGACAGCTGAAGAACTGGAACAACTGGCAGACGATATCTGCCTCTATTTTGGCAGAGGTTGCCGCAACGTTACCAGGCTGCTGGTGCCGGCGAATTACGACTTTATTCCTTTGCTCGAAAGGCTGAAGAAGTACAGCTACTTCCAGGATTTCCATAAATACCGCCACAATTACGACTACCAGCTTGCTTTATTGATGATGAGCAGGAAGCCCTATATCACCGATGGCACAACGATCCTCGCCGAAAACGAATCGATGTTTACCGCCATCAGCCGGGTTAATTATTCCTATTACCAGGATCCTGAAGCGGTAACCCGGGCGCTGGAGCAGGACAGTTCCGTTCAGGTGATCGTGGGTCACGGTGCCACGCCATTCGGCCGCGCACAGCAACCTGATCTCTCAGACTACGCCGACGGAGTGGATACCATGCAGTTCCTGTTAGCATTATAAACCCAGGCATTAGAACAGAAATTGCTGCAACGGTTCAGGAGCTTTTTCCGCCCGGGCTCCTTATTTTCACCTGCGGCCGCTTTTAACATTCTGGTAAAAATTACAGTGTTTAAATTTGAAAAAATGCAATTACGACAGGCTTCGCTGACGATTGAACAGTCAGAAAAGCCCGGCCCGACCGGGGGCATGTATTTTGACAGATTTTGTTGAACATTTAAATTTTACCCTACATGAATTTTAAAAACATCCTGGCTGTAGTCGCCATCAGCGCTTCTACAACGGTAGCCAGCGTCTGGGGTTATAATAAGATCCAGGAAAGCAGGTATGCCGGAACGCAGCAGGAAGGTAAACTGCCAGTGAACTATGCAGGCTTTTTCGGAAACGACAACAATGCCAGCCCGGTGGTAGATTTTACCCCGGCAGCAACCGCAGCAACCCCTGCCGTGGTGCACATCAAAACAGTTACGAAAGCAAAACAGGTGAACGGCCAGCGGCAAAGAAGCCCTTTCAGCGATTTTTTCGGAGATGATATGTTCGATGACTTCTTCGGCGGACCGCGCGTATATTCCGTTCCCGAACAGCGTGCCAGCGGCAGTGGCGTGATTTACACCGCCGACGGGTATATCATTACCAATAACCACGTTGTAGCGGGTGCAGATGAGATCAACGTCACGCTGAAGAACAGGCGCACCTATAAAGCAACTGTGGTTGGAACCGATCCGAGCAGTGACCTTGCCGTGATCAAGATTGACGAAAAGAACCTTCCATATATTATCTGGGGCAACAGCGATGAAGTGAAACTGGGGCAATGGGTATTGGCTATCGGTTATCCGCTGAACCTCGATGTAACTGTAACCGCAGGTATCGTAAGTGCCAAGGCCCGCGCGATCGGCATCAATAACCGGCAGAGTGAGAACCCGGTAGAATCATTCATTCAGACTGATGCGGCAGTAAACCAGGGTAACAGCGGGGGAGCTTTGATTAACACTGACGGCCAGCTGATTGGTATTAATTCAGCAATTGCATCTCCAACCGGTACCTACGCGGGGTATTCTTATGCTATCCCTGTGAACATCGTTAAGAAAGCGGTAGCGGATATTGTGAAATACGGAACCGTGCAGCGTGCCTATATTGGTATCTCCTACCCGCGTGAGAACCTCAATGATGAGCAGAAAGAAAAGCTCGGCATCAAAGAGGGACCGGGTGTGTATGTAACCGATGTTTCAGCAGATGGCGCGGCGAAATCTGCAGGTATACAGCCTGGCGATATCATTACGAAGATCAATGATCGCCCGGTGAGCAGCGGCCCTGAAATGGTAGAACAGGTTGCGAACTACCGCCCGGGTGACAAGATCACTGTTACCTTCCTGCGGAACAATAAAGAACAAACAGTTAACCTTACACTGAAAAACAAAGCGGGTACGTTCGACCTGGTGAAAGCCGAATCCGCGCTGGACAGGCTTGGTGGGGAACTGGTGACGGTTGATGCTGCGGTAGCAAGGAAGAACAGCATTGATGGCGGTGTGTCTGTAAAGAAGATCGGAACGAGCGGAGCACTGGCAGGTTCGAGGATACAGGAAGGATTCATTATCATCTCGGTCAATGGCAAACCGGTGAAGACCGTTGAAGACCTGGCATCCGCCCTGGCCAGTATACGGGGAACCGCGTTTTTCGAGGGTATTTATCCCGGCTTCCCCGATGAAACTTACCGTTACCCGGTAACGATCACATCCGAATAGAATCGATAATAATGGTTTGTAAAACATCCCGCACTGCGGGATGTTTTTTTTATTGCCGTTTACCCGGGTAACAAAAAGCCCCGCCGTTTTATGGCAGGGCTCACGTACATATCATTTAACGTTGTCAGATTTTATACATCCATCCGTGCTTGTCGGCGGTTTTGCCTTCGCGGATATCTGTAAGGATCTTCTTCAGCTGCGGAGCGACTTTTGAGTGATCCACATCGAAATGCATTACATAATCCTTGTAACGGAGCTCCCTGATCTGCGTGATGGTAGCGGCTGTGCCGGTACCAAATACTTCCATCAGCTGTCCTGATTTATGCGCTGCGATCAGATCATCAACACTCAGCCTCCGCTCTTCCACTTTCAATCCCATTTCGCGCAGTATGGTCATTGCACTGTCACGGGTAACACCGCTGAGAATCGTTCCTTCTTCCAGAGAGGGTGTTACAGCGGTATCGCCGATGATGAAAAACACGTTCATCGTTCCGATCTCCTGTACATACTTATGTTCAAAAGCATCCGTCCACAGTACCTGGTCGTAGCCGTTCTTCTTTGCAAGCGCGGTAGCATACATGCTGGCTCCATAGTTTCCGGCAGCTTTCGCATAACCTACGCCACCCGGTGCGGCACGTACATATTTTTCTTCCACATAGATCCTGATCGGGGCATTGTAGTACGGGCCGGCAGGACTCAGTATGATCATGAATTTATAACTGTCTGAAGGCTTTACACCGATCACCGGATCGGATGAGAACATAAACGGCCTGATATACAGTGAATGGTCTTTGTTCTGCGGGATCCAGTTCCGGTCAATATCTACCAGCAACTTCATGCCTTCCATGAAAATTTCTTCTGGAACCTGCGGCATCTGCATCCGCTCAGCAGAAATATTAAAACGTTTGAAATTGTCTTTCGGACGGAAGATATAAGGATTGCCGGCTTCGTCCTTGTATGCCTTGATTCCTTCGAAGATTGCCTGTCCGTAATGCAGTGCTGCAGTGGAAGGTTCCAGCAACAACGGCTGGTAGGGTTTGATCTCCACGTTTTTCCACTCCCCATTTTCATAATCGGCCTCCAGCATGTGGTCGGTATAGTACCGGCCAAACGGGATATTCTCCAAAGACATCTCGTTCAGCTTGCTCCGCTCGACCCTCGTAATGTTAATGTCCATTGCAGCAATCATAACTATATATTTGTTGCAAATAAACAGAAAAAAACCAAGCCAAAAGCTAACGGTTGTTAATCTTTGACCCCGTATGGATTATGGAAAAATTTCACTCCCGGAGCAGCTGATAAGCGATCTCTACCGTGATCAGCTGGTGGTGATTGATAATGAGATATACCAGGCAAAGCAAAGCGATGCTAAAAATAATGATGCGCCTCCGGAAGAGCTGACTGTTGTCAGCGATACTGTGGCTAAATCTCCATATAATGGCGCCGGTGAACAACTCAGTTTCCTGGGAGATAACCGGAAACATATTACGATCATAGTCCGGGACGAGCAGGCCATTCACCTGCAGGATGAGCCGCTTCAGATCCTTTCCGCGATACTTTCCGCCTGCCGCTTTAACCTGGGTGACGTTGCCATTCTGAATATCCATACGCATCCGGTAAACGACCGTAAGATCCGCGAACAACTCGCTCCGGCTGTGGTACTGTTGTTTGGCGTTGACACCGGTGAAATCGAACTTCCATTCAGCATTCCCGAATACCGCGTTCAGCAGTTCGACAACTGCAATTATCTGCAGGCGGTTTCGCTCGACCGGATGAAGGGAACCGGCGCAGATGCTAAACTTCAGAAGAGCAAGCTCTGGATCTGTCTGCAAAATCTTTTCACCGTATGAAGCGGATCATTTTTGCCACGAACAACCAGCACAAGGTTGACGAAATACGCGCGGTAACCGGGAACCGTTTTGCTATCGTGACCATGAAGGAGGCCGGCATAGACCTCGATATTCCCGAGCCGCATGAAACGTTACAGGAAAACGCGATTGAGAAAGCGCTTACCATCAACCGCCTGACCGGCGAAAATGTATTCAGTGAAGACACCGGTCTTGAAGTAACGGCATTGAACGGTGAGCCCGGGGTACATAGTGCCAGATATGCGGGTGACGGCAGGGATTTCCATGCTAACGTGGTGAAGCTGCTGAAGAACCTGCAGGGCTGCAAAGACCGCCGTGCACGGTTCCGTACTGTGATCTGCCTCATCTGGAATGGCACACAGCATCTTTTCGAAGGTATCTGCGAAGGACAGATCACCACTGAGGAACGCGGTGAAGGAGGGTTCGGGTATGACCCGGTTTTTATTCCGGACGGCGATAGCCGCAGCTTTGCCGAAATGACCACTGACGAGAAGAACAGGTATAGCCACCGGGCAAAAGCCACCGCTCGGCTTGTCCATTTTTTAGCCGCACAACCTGCAGGATGAATAGAGTAAAAATTGAACTGCCGTCGGAATTTCCGTTTGTCGCCGCCATCCGGGTCCGCATAACTGACCTGAACTATGGTGGACATGTAGGAAATGATAGTTTCCTTTCTTTGCTACATGAAGCCAGGCAGCAATTCCTGAATTATTTAGGCTATGCAGAACTGGAATTGGAAGGAAAAGGGCTGATCATGGCCGATGCCGCAATCGAATTCAAATCGGAACTCAATTACCGCGATGAAGTGATCATCGCTGTTGCTGCAGGAAATTTTACGAAGATCGGTTTCGATCTTTTTTACCGCATGGAAATTAAACGGCCGGATGGAAATCTGCTTGCGGGTAAAGCGAAGACCGGAATGTTGTGTTACGACTATGACTTGAAAAAGGTAGTGAGGCTACCGGAAAATGCACTGCACAAATTACAGGCAGGTAAACCCCATTAATCATTTGCGTTCCAGATCTTCCAGTTCTCCTCTGCCTGCAACACCAGCATTTCATACCCGTTACTGGTGATCGCGCCCTGCTCCGCTCCTCTTTTCAGGAAGGTGGTTTCAGCCGGGTTATAGACCAGATCGAACAGGTAATGTTTCGGAGTGATATAATCGTAAGGGATCGGCGGGCATTCGGAGATATTCGGGTAAGTACCCACCGGTGTACAATTCACAATAATGGTATGATCATCGAAGAGCGCCTGCGCAAGCGCCTTGTATGGTATGGTCATGGGCCTGAAATCACTGCTGCGGGAAACAAACAGGTATTCGATGCCCAGCTTCCTGAACACATAAGCTACCGCGTCGGCAGCACCTCCCGTTCCGAGTATCAGTGCTTTTTGATGGTGAGGCTGTATCCACTTTCTGAACGAGGCTTCAAAGCCGAGTACATCGGTATTATAGCCGTACAATTTCCCGTCCTTTATCCGCACACAATTGCAGGCAACCATCTGCCGTACAGCTTCGGTGCCCTCATCGAGCAGGCGGATGATCTTTTTCTTAAAAGGAATGGTAACGGCTAACCCTTCGATATTCGGGTGTTCGGCCAGCACCTGCCGGATCTCATCAATGTTCTTCAGCTCGAAATTTTCAAAAGCGCAGTCAGTTCTGCCTTCCCGGGCGAACTTGTCTGTAAAATACCTGCTGGAAAACGAATGCTTTAAAGGAAAGCCGATCAGTCCGAACAATCTCATGCACTGGCTTCTTTACCTAAATATAGGTGAAAAGTATCGCCCCTCAATCCAACGCGCATGGCCTCCAGAGGAATAACCTCCGTTGGAGCTATGTTACCGAGATTAACGTTACAACCGATCAGTTCGAGAAAATATAATTGCTGCGCCTTTTGGGGAGCTTCCCATATGATTTTTTCTTCCGGTATCTGTGTGAGGATCTCCTGTACCAGTCCCTCCCTTACTTCACCCGTGCCACGATAGATACCCACGTTACCTGCTTCCCTGGCTTCTGCAATCACATAAGAAGAGCCGGCTTCGAGCTCCGCCCGCATCAGCTCGATCCACCGGTAAGGTGGAATGATATGCGCGGCATCCTTGCTACCTACTTCGCTCAGTACGGTTCCGAACTTCGTCAGCTTTTCGATATACCCGCATTTTTCAGCATGCGGTATGGTGATAGAACCGTCGCTCACCTCCATATATTCTATTCCGTACTCTTTACACACGCTCACATAATCATTGAACTGGTTCCGGATCAGGAAAGCCTCGAATAATGTTCCGCCGAAATACACCGGCAGGTCATACGACCTGTAAACTTCTAATTTTTCTTTCAGGTTAGGTGTAACGAATG
>DASVBM010000160.1:0-11259 GCA_036375835.1 Chitinophagaceae bacterium
GCGCGTGGTCGTGCAGCGTTGCCCGGCGGTACCAACGGCTCCGAACAGGCATCCGATGAGCGACATATCGAGGTCTGCGTCTTTTGAAATAATGATCGCATTGTTTCCGCCAAGTTCCAGGATACTGCGGCCGAGCCTGGCCGCTACCGCTGCGGCTACTGCTTTACCCATCCTGGTAGAGCCGGTAGCGCTTACAAGTGGTACCCGATTGTCGTTCGACAGCCATTCACCCACTTCACGTCCGCCCTGCACCAGGCTGCAAACGCCTTCGGGAACCTGGTTCTTTTCGAACACCGCTGCAACGATCTGCTGCACCGCTACCCCGCATAAAGGGGTTTTCTCACTGGGTTTCCATATGCAAACATCGCCGCAAACCCAGGCAAGGGCGGCATTCCAGCTCCATACTGCAACCGGGAAGTTGAAGGCCGATATGATACCGACGATCCCCAGTGGGTGCCATTGTTCATACATACGGTGGCCCGGCCTTTCGCTATGCATGGTTAAGCCATAAAGCTGCCTGGACAATCCAACGGCAAAATCACAGATATCGATCATTTCCTGCACTTCGCCGTAACCCTCCTGCAGGCTTTTACCCATCTCATAGCTCACCAGCTTACCCAGTGGTTCTTTGTATTGCCGGAGCGCTTCACCAAGCTGCCGAACCACTTCACCGCGGCGCGGTGCCGGCCACATACGCCACTCCCGGAAAGCTTTCTCGGCTTGCTGCACTATAGTCTCGTAATCCTGTTCCGATGTGGCGACGACAGCGCCGATGCGTTTACCATCGACCGGTGAAAATGAATCCATCTTACTACCAGCGGTTTTCAGCCATTGCGTTCCGGTTGACGCGCCATAAGTCTCGTTGCCAATGTTCAGTGCAGAAAGCAGTTCCATATGCGTAATTTGTGCGGCAAAGGTAAGGGGCGCAGGCTAGTCTGCCGCCGCAGCAACCTGGTTTCAAACAGATTAAAGAGAGAAAACCAATATGAACTACAGGATGATTTTTATAGCAGGTATTTTCTGCGTTCTGATTTCCTGCAACAGCAGCGACAAGAGCGATACAAAAGCAGATACCGGCAGAACGGAAATCGGCACAGCTAAACCAGCGGACTCCGGACAGGCGCTGCAGCCGGCGGCGCAACTCATTGCCGCCTGGCAGGGGATGAACAGGCAACTGGAGGCAATGACTTTTTCCGGAAACGTTGACCGTGATTTCGCGATGCTGATGAAACAACATCATATGGCTGCGATTAATTTATCGCGTGTGGAAGTTTCCGTGGGAAATAACAGGGAGATGAAGGAAATGGCCGACAAGATCGTGTCGGTGCAGCAGGGTGAAGTAGGGGAGTTCGACCAGATTCTGATGAAACTTCCTGCCTCGGGTAATTCAAAGTTCGGGAAACAGGCGCTGGCAGTGATCAGGCGGACAGATCAACTTAAGATCGACAGTAGTTCAGTAGACATAACTTATTCAAACCTCATGACTGCGCATCATACGGATGCCATTCGTATTGCCAGGGATTATCTGCAGCAAGGAAAACACGCCGGGTTAAAAGAGATCGCCGCCAGGATGATAAAAGAGCAGCAGAAAGATATCAATGCAATGAAGGAGTGGCAGATGGCAATATCGAAACAAAATTCAATGAAATAAATGTGTGTGTTGACGGCTTCAAAGCCCTTGAGCAGGAGTTCCCACCAGTGTGGCCTACATAATACTTGTCCAGCTTTCCGGAGTAAAGTATGTACAGGTAATAGGGCATAAAACAAAAAAGCCCTGGTGGTATTCCAGGACTTTGGTGGGAGTTGACGGGATCGAACCGCCGACCCTCCCGACTGTCAGTCGGGATGCTCTAAACCAGCTGAGCTGTTTTTTGTGATGAGGGAGTCGATCATCTTCCTGCTTTTCCAGCCTTTAATCTCTCGTTCTCTTGAATATGCCTGATTTTTTGTTTGAAATGCTTCGGTATAAACGATTCTCCAATCGGCCTTGCCTCCTGTAAAACCCTTATGATTGGTATTGTGCCGTCTCAGTCGTTCTTGCAGGTCATCACCAGTGTGGCCTACATAATACTTGTCCAGCTTTCCGGAGTAAAGTATATACAGGTAATAGGGCATAAAACAAAAAAGCCCTGGTGGTATTCCAGGACTTTGGTGGGAGTTGACGGGATCGAACCGCCGACCCTCTGCTTGTAAGGCAGATGCTCTAAACCAGCTGAGCTAAACTCCCTTCGTTTAGAAGCCTACGCTTCTCATTTGGGAGTGCAAATATAGGATCAAAAGATTTGCAGCAAAATTTTTTCCTGTTTTTTAGTTCGAAATCCCCACCCGTTGTTTCAGGTATTTGTTCTCCATCGCTTCATTCAGCATGAACAGCGCGAGGTCGCCCGCGGTGATACGGTAATTGTTCTTCTCCGGCGGGTAATTGGCGTTCGTATAATACAAACCGGTGGCTTCTTCGTTTTTGATGTCCGGAGGGCAGACGAAGGTCCAGTCCGTATCCGAAGCCTGCAATACAAAAAAAGCTTTCAGGTGTTCGCGCCCCACCGGCATGTACAGTTCCGGGTATCCGGGCGTATCGATGATATAGGTGTTCTCATCCGCGTTCAGCACGCCCATTCCACCCACCGCCACGATTCTTTTCACGCCGGCTTTCTCCATCTGTGTAACGATATTTTTCAGTCCCAGGCTGCGCGTCTTGTCGGTTCCGTCAACCGAGCCGCCCAACGCAGAAAGCACCACGTCACTGCCGGAGACTGCATTGTAAACCTGTTCTTCGTCGAACACGTAACCCTTGATCGCCTGGAAGTTTTCATTGCGCAGGTCTTCGTCGATCATTTCTTCGATATGCCTGCCGAAGGCTTTCACTGTATAGCCTCTTCCCAGCGCAAGACGTACGATCCTGATGCCCACCTGCCCGGTAGCACCAAACACTGTAATCACCATTTTTATTCTCGTTTAATTTGCTCCGCCGGCGTTCAGGCATTATGAAACTGGGTCTGCTCCTCTATCTCATCCATGTTGATGCCTGAATGACTTTCGTCGTACACGCACTTTCCATTCGAGATGACCAGCACCTGCGGAGATTCGTGTGTTACGCCGAATAATGCTGCTATCCTGTTGGAAATGCCCCTGTAAGATATGATATCAAGCAGATAGAACTCGGCATTCATCGGCACATAAGTCCGTTCGAGCCTGCTGAGCGCCATACTGCTCACGCCGCAACGGATGCTGTGTTTAAAGATCACCTGCGGCTTTGCTTTTGATTTTTCGGAAATCTCGTCTATCTGTGCTTCGCTGGTCAGTTGTATCCAGTCCATACCCGTTTTACTCACACCAAACTCAAATGTTATGCCTTGAAGAAGTAACGGCGGTCGTTGGTAGGACAACTTTTACGGGTTGCACAAGAGGTGAATGTAGCGGCCACTAAGCTCGCGAACAATATCACCAGTAATGTCTTTTTCATAACCTTGCTTGATTAGTCTGTTTAAACGTTTTACTTTCTATTTTCGTATTTCCCTGATACGGTTATTCGAAAGGATGATGCACGTGGTAAAACAATTAACATACCAAATGCAAAATAACGAAATTTCCGGGGAAATACCGTATCAAATACGCTCATTATAAATACATTAAGATTCATGCGGCCCCGGGGCCCCATAATTCAGAACGGATGAAAGTACACTTCATATCTATCGGTGGCAGCGTGATGCACCAGCTGGCTATTGCACTGAAAAAGAAAGGCTACCAGGTAACGGGCAGCGACGACGAGATCTTTGAACCGGCACGCGGCAACCTGGCCGCCTGCGGATTACTTCCGCAGCAGGAGGGCTGGTTTGCTGAGAATATACATGAGGAACTCGACGCGGTGATACTCGGTATGCACGCAAAAGCCGACAACCCCGAACTGCTGAAAGCGCGGGACCTGGGGTTGAAGATATATTCGTTTCCCGCATATATCTACCAGGAAAGCCTGGATAAAAAACGCGTGGTAGTCGGGGGTAGTCACGGGAAAACCACCACCACCAGCATGATCATGCATGTGCTGCGCGAAGCCGGGAAAGATTTTGACTACCTGGTGGGAGCCAGGCTGGAAGGGTTCGAACAATCGGTCCGTGTTTCCACTGCGCCGGTTATAGTTTGCGAGGGTGACGAATACCCGGCAAGCGCCATTGAAAAGCATCCCAAGTTCCATTTCCTTTACCCGCATATCGCGATCCTCACAGGGATTGCCTGGGATCATATCAACGTCTTCCCCACCTTCGGATTCTACCTCGAGCAGTTCAGGATATTCATCAGCAGGATCGAAAAAGGTGGGCTGCTGATCTACAACGAGACGGACGAGGTGCTGAATAACCTGGTGAACGAATGCCGGCGCAGCGATATCAGCTATCAGCCCTATGGGGTTCCGCCGCACGCTATCAGAAACGGCAGGACAACGCTGGAGATCGCCGGCGAAACGACGGAGCTCAAGGTCTTCGGCAACCACAACCTGATGAACCTGTACGCCGCGTATTATGCCTGCCGCGAAC
This sequence comes from Chitinophagaceae bacterium, assembly GCA_036375835.1. Classification (GTDB taxonomy): domain Bacteria; phylum Bacteroidota; class Bacteroidia; order Chitinophagales; family Chitinophagaceae; genus JAEZDC01. The sequence goes on from DASVBM010000160.1 coordinate 4,530, forward strand.
TGGGAGTAGATGCGGCAACATTCGTTCGCGCCATAGGCTCCTTCACAGGGGCGGCAAAGCGGCTGGAGCTGATGGCTTCATCGGCAACGGTGAACGTTTACCGCGATTTTGCGCACGCGCCGAGTAAGGTAAAAGCATCGATAGAGGCGGTGAAACAGCAGTTCCCCGGAAGGAAATTATACGCGATCCTCGAACTGCATACGTACAGCAGCCTGAATGAGGCTTTTATGGAAGAATATCGCGGCGCATTTGATAAAGCGGATACCGGGGTGGTGTTTTATTCACGCCATGCGCTGGAACTAAAGCGGATGCCTGAACTGCCTAAGGACAAAGTGCTGCAGGGATTTCAAAAGCCCGGCCTGCTGGTAATGACGGACAAAGAAGAATTGTGGAATTTCCTGCAGCAACAGGATTTCCGGAATTCCAGTGTGTTGTTAATGAGCAGCGGCAATTACGATGGCCTGGATATCACCGGTTTTGCAAAGCGGATCACCTCATTGTAAAAAAACAGGATTGATTTACGGGCTACTGTCCAATATGTTAAGTGAAAGTTGAACGCAGCGCCGCAACGAAGATAATTCTGTGTTACTTTCGCCTGCCACAAAACCATTTCGTTGATGAAACTTCAGTTACAGCGCCCGATTGCATTTATAGACCTCGAGACCACGGGTATCAACCTCGGGACAGACAGGATCGTGGAGATCGCGATCGTGCGCATAAACACCGACGGCAGCAAGCTAAACAAGCGCAAACTGCTGAACCCGCTGATGCCGATACCTGCGGAGGCTACTGCTATTCATGGCATCAGTAACGAGATGGTGAAAGATGCACCCAGCTTCAAACAGGTGGCCAACGAGATCAGGCAGTTTATAGACAACTGCGACCTTGGCGGTTACAACAGTAACCGTTTCGACATCCCGATGCTCGTAGAAGAATTTCTTCGTGCCGGTATGGATTTTACAGTCGATGGGCGCAAATTGGTGGACGTGCAACGCGTATTCCACCTGATGGAACAGCGTACACTCAGTGCCGCTTACCAGTTTTATTGCAACAAAGTGCTTCATGGCGCACACAGTGCTGAAGCGGATGCCGAGGCAACCTGGGAAATACTCCTGGCACAGGTGGAACGTTACCCCAACATCGGCGATACTATTGAGTCGATCTGCAGGTTCTGCGGAGAGGAAGACGTGGTGGATTTCGGAAGGCGCTTCATAAAGCAGAACGGCATAGAGGTTTTTAACTTTGGAAAATACAAAGGAAAACCGGTGGCCGATGTGCTGAGATCCGAGCCGCAGTATTACGACTGGATGATGAAAGGCGATTTCGCCATGCACACAAAACAAAAACTCACCGAGATATTTAACCGCACGCTGTTAAAGAAAATGTAAATGGTTTGCCGGCAGCCCTTGTGAAAAACTCCGCTCCGGCCGTCAGTAAGATTATTGTATTTTCGGTTTTGAACTGATCGTTTGGAAAAGATAGTCATCATACCTACCTACAATGAAAAGGAAAATATCGCTGCGATACTCGAAGCGGTGTTTGCACTGAACAAAGGTTACCACGTACTGGTGATCGACGATGGGTCACCCGACGGCACTGCCGAAATCGTCCGTTCATTATTCGCAGCTTATCCCGGCCAGCTCTTCCTGGAAGAACGCCATGGCAAACTCGGCCTCGGCACCGCGTACATCCATGGTTTTAAATGGTCAATAGACAGGGGATACGATTTCATCTTCGAGATGGATGCCGACTTCTCACATGATCCTAAGGACCTCGAGCGCCTGTATCAGGCCTGCAAAACCGGCGGCGCTGACGTAGCCGTGGGCAGCCGTTATGTGCCGGGGGGTAAGATCGAGAACTGGCCCTGGGACAGGAAGTTCTATTCAAAGGGCGGCGCGCTGTACACCAAACTGATCACCTGGATACCTGTCAACGATCCTACTGCCGGCTTCGTTTGCTATCGCAGGAAAGTACTGGAAACACTCAACCTCGACGAGATAGAATTCGTAGGCTATGCTTTCCAGATCGAGATGAAATTTGCTGCCTGGAAGCTGGGCTTCCGGATAAAGGAAGTGCCCATCACTTTTGTTGACCGCAGGGAAGGTACCAGCAAAATGAACAAGGGCATTCTGAAAGAGGGCATACTGGGCGTAATAAAAATACAATGGCATAGCCTCTTTAAAAACTACCGCCGCCGCGTTGGTTCCGGTACATCTACAGCAAGAATTGTGGCGGCCAGCTACGACAGTGACCTTGTTACAGAAGGCAAATAGCCGCTGCTATTCTTTTCTTTTCCGTTTGCCGCAATTGAATACATTGCACCCTGATGAATAACCAGGTGAGACCGGCCTTATTGAGAATGCACCTCGCGGTGTTTATCTGGGGCTTTACCGGCGTGCTGGGACGAGCGATCTCGCTGAACGAAGGACTCCTGGTCTGGTGGCGGCTGCTCATCACCGCGGTGTCTCTGTGGATCCTGTTTTTTGCAATGGGATGGATCAGGCGTATCCGTCTGAAGGATTTCCTGAAGATCGCTTCCATCGGAACCGTGCTGGCGATGCACTGGCTGTTATTTTATGGCAGTATCAAGTACGCAAACGTTTCTGTCGCGCTCACCTGCCTTGCCACTTCCGGCCTATTTGCAGCCATCCTGGAACCGCTGTTCTTCAGGCGACGGATCAATACCACCGAAATATTCCTGGGCTTGTTCGCACTGGCGGGTATCGCCATTATTTACGCGTCCAACCTGAACTTTTCAGTGGGTATTTATATCGGGCTGGCTTCCTCGCTATTTACCGTTATGGTCTCGGTGATGAACAAGAAACTGGTGGAAGGCTACGAGCCCCAGGCGATCACCCTGTACCAGCTGACCGGGGGCTTTCTTGGCCTCACGCTGCTGATGCCGCTTTATAATCACCTGTTTCCCTCGGAGGTGGTGATACCCGGGTGGAAAGACTGGATCTGGCTGATCATCCTGAGCTGGATATGCACGATATTCACCTTCTTCCTTTCCATTTATGCGCTGCGGCGGCTGAGTGCATTCACCATGAACCTCTTACTCACCCTGGAACCGGTCTACGGCATCGTCCTGGCGTTTGCTTTTTACCAGGAGAACAAAGACCTGAGTAAATATTTCTATGTGGGTTTCGGACTGATTTTGATGGCGGTAGTGCTGCAGATGCGGAGACTCACCAGGAAAACGGCGGTAACGGCCACATAACTGTGATTACCATCACATTTCTTTAAGAACTGCTTTGCTTCCTTTGCATCCATGAAAACCGATATCCGCAACCGGCAGGACATTGAGCAACTGGTGAATACCTTTTACGACAAGGTAAAGGAGAACCAGGTGATCGGTCATTTCTTTACAGACGTGGTGAAAGTAGACTGGGACAAGCATCTGCCCAAAATGTATGAGTTCTGGCAGGGTATCGTTTTCGGCAGTTCCAGCTTTTCAGGCAATCCCATACAAACCCACAAAGCCGTACATGCGTTGCAGGCTTTCTCAAAAGCCGACTTCGACGAATGGCTGAGGCTGTTCCGCGAAACCGTTGACCAGCTGTTCGAGGGAGAAAAAGCCGAAGGCATTAAACAACGCGCTGCTTCCATCGCTACGGTGATGCAGCTGAAAGTAATCCACAATAACCAGTTCTATCACTAAAGCTGAACGCTGATATAACGCACCAGGCTGCGTTTCGCTACCGGCAGCAGGGTTTCTTCCAGCGGGTAGCTCAGTTCGGTTTCAATCGCGTATACCGCCGGGTTCGGCAGGTCGGAGCGGTTGCGGATCAGTTCTGACTTGATGTTTTCATACGAATTCACGATCGTCCGCTGCCATACGTCTACGAACTCCGTTTTCATACTGCGGTATTTCTCGTCGTGCTTTTCAAAGATGCTCAGCCGGTACTGGTACACCCAGGTATTGCGCGCGCTTCCCTCGCAGAGAAAGAAATAGCCTTCGATGTTTTCAAGCGGAACGATACCAACGGGTACGATGTTCAGGTGGTTTTCGATGAACTCGTAAATTTCCGTTCCATCCTGGATGGTCGCCCGCATTTTACCTGCTGAGAAATTGATGATCTCTTCCAGTTCCTGCATCAGTTCATCGTCTTCGATCATCTGCTCATAAAGCAACTGCAGTTTTTCAATCTGTATACCGGTGAGCTTTTTCGGGAACTGTTCCTGCAGAAAACGTTTGTTTTCGCGGAAAGCTACGATGTTATTGTAGTGGAAGATCACGTCGGCCAGTTGCGGATAAAGCCTGTTTTCGTTGAAGCATTTATTGATCTCCTGCAGGTAGGCGAGGAGCGTGTATTTCTTCAGTTCAAAATCGATATATCCATCAGCAAACCAGGTTTCGGACAAGGTTCTCATAGACGACCTCCTTTCGATTATAGCATTAATGTACGACCTTATCAGGGAAAAATCCTTGCCAGAATTACCCACAGCTGTGAATTAACAAAACCTGCTGAGCACTAATCCGGAACGGGAAATAATAACGCCGCGTTGATGCGTCTGCGCTGTACAATTTCCCGGATTATGCAAACAGCCCGGCAACAACCATCTCAGCCCTGATCTGCCTTTTGCGGAACATCTGTTTCCTGGTAAAAAAAAAGGTTGCGATTCTTATCGCAACCTGCTTTATCAGTTTTGGGTCTTACCAGGTCCGGTTCGGATCCCATTTCTCCAGTTCCCTCGCTACTTCGGTAAGGAAAGAAGCACCAAGGCTTCCATCCACGATACGATGGTCGTAACTCATGCTCAGGTACATCATGTGACGGATGCCGATTGTATCGCCCTGCGGTGTTTCAATAACCACCGGCCGCTTTTTGATGGCGCCTACCGCGAGGATCGCCACCTGTGGCTGGTTAATGATGGGCGTACCCATAAGGCTGCCAAATGTACCTACGTTGGTGAGGGTGAAGGTGCCGCCCTGGGTATCGTCCGGCTTCAGCCTGTTATTTCTCGCCGCGTCTGCAAGACCGTTTACCGAACGGCTCAGTCCTACCAGGTTCAGCATATCGGCGTTCCTTATCACCGGCACGATCAGGTTGCCACCCGGCAATGCGGTTGCCATACCGATATTGATATCTTTTTTAATAATGATCCGGTCTCCTTCTACCGACGCGTTGATCATCGGGAAGCGCTTGATGACGCGTACGATGGCTTCGATGAAGATCGGTGTATAAGTGATCTTTGTTCCTTCCTGTTTTTCGAAACTGCTTTTCACCTTATCCCGCCACAACACCATATTCGTTACATCGGCTTCAGTGAAGCTGGTGACGTGTGGCGAAGTGTGCTTACTGTCGACCATGTGTTTGGCGATCAGTTTGCGCATCCTGTCCATCTCGATGATCTCCACGTTTCCCGAAGGATTGGTAGTGGATACTGCCGGAGTTGCAGGCTGTGCCGGCTGCGCGGGCGTTGAAGCAGGGGAGGCTGCCGGCGTGGATGCCGGCGCAGCTGATGCCGGTGCCGTGGCCTTGCCGGCTTTGCGATCCGACACATACTTGAGAATGTCTTTTTTCGATACCCGCCCTTCGTTTCCGGTACCGGGTATTTGTTCCAGTTCGGCCATGGAAATACCCTCGCTGTTGGCGATATTCAGCACCAGGGGCGAATAGAAGCGATTGGTTCCGGCTTTCGGCGCTATGGATGGCTCCTGCTGCGGAACATAGGGTACTTCCGCAACGGTTTTATCGGGTTCCGGGCTGGCAGCGCGTTGTTCCGGTGCGGCTGCGGCAGCCTGCCCGTTCGTTTCGATCCGGGCGATCACCGTACCGATCGGCACCACCTCGTTCTCTTTGAAGAGTATCTCGGTAATGGTTCCCTCTGCGGTGGATGGCACTTCGCTGTCAACCTTGTCGGTGGCGATCTCCAGCACCGTTTCATCCTGCTTTACCTTGTCGCCCACTTTCTTGTGCCATTTCAGCACCGTGGCTTCCATAATACTCTCGCCCATCTTGGGCATCACCAGTTCAGCTATGGCCATATTTGTTTTTTTAAATGCCGGGGAGCCTGGGCCGGCCCGGTCAGCTAAATCGTGGCAAAGAAAACAACATGTATGGTTTTTAGCAAATCTAGGTTTCAACCGGGCAGGCGTATCCGGGGCTGAATCAGAACCAGTAAGCATCCTGGCGGAACAGGTTTATCGGGATCCCGGGCTGAATCAAGGCTATTTTACCAGCCCCGACGCGAAAGCCACGGTAAGGGCAAAATAAAACTGCCTGGGGAACCAGGCAGTTTGCACAACAATCGAAATAAAGGCCTACATCCACTTAACTAAAAAGTTTCAAAAAATTATCTTTCAGCTCCTGGTTCACCATCCGGTTCGCCTGCATCTGCAGCCGGAAAGACCGGGTGGAAGGAGTTCTTAATTCATTTCCGTGATCAACATTCGTGAACTCAACGTAGTGTTCCAGTTCTTCCTTCATCTTGTGAAGCCATTCCTTCTGCATTTTGAAGCTTTCGGAAAAATGCGCCACCAGTTGTTTTTCCTCCTCCGAATTATCCCGGTAATAGATATCGGAAAGATGTCGTTTGAGGATGTTGATCTCGTCGTTCAAATAACTCAGTTCCTTTAACCATAACTCGTGCTCCAGGTGGTGTTGCAGGCTATGGCAGGCTGTAGTTGACATGGTTATCCGTTAAAGCCTTGACAAAGATGTCAATCGGAATGTGACAGAAAGATGATTGATAACAGTATGAAACATGATTTTTGTCATTGATT
>DASVBM010000424.1:0-3735 GCA_036375835.1 Chitinophagaceae bacterium
GCCGGATGCCTGGGGTTGAGGTGTTGCTGGCTGTGGTGCCATCGGCTGGTGTAACTGGCTGTAAACCGGCTGGGGTGCGGCCATCACCTGCTGAACGGCGTCCTCTTTTTGTTTTATGGTTATCTTAAATCCTTTGTCTTCAATACTAAGCTCTCCAATATTGCTTTTGTTCACAATCTTGATCAATTCCTGGATTTGCTTAAAGTCCATGATCTCGGTTTTTTGGTGAAAAATGGCTCATTTTTAGCTGAAACGGCGGGCAAAATAGGGCATTTTGCCCGAAAATCACATAAAACGGGCTTTTCTGGAAAAATAAAACAACCGGCAATTTTTGTCATTTTGAAGCGGGCGCCGGCATCAGAACAGGTGCCGGGCGGGGTTGTACCTCGCCGCTACAGCGTTTCAATTTTCCCGCGCATCAGCTGATGCCCGCTACCTGTGCTTCGGAATAAATCTTCTGTACCAGCCCCTGCAACACTTTGCCGGGTCCCACCTCGGTGAAACGCGTTGCACCGTCGGCAACCATCGCTTTTACGCTCTGCGTCCAGCGTACCGCGCCGGTGAGCTGTTCAACAAGGTTTGTTTTTATTTCGGCGGGATCGGTCACGGCAGCTGCCACCACGTTCTGGTAAACCGGGCAGGAGGGTATGTTGAAGATCGTTGACTGTATAGCGGCGGCCAGCTCTTCTTTTGCGGGCGCCATCAGCGGTGAATGGAAAGCGCCACCAACGGGAAGTACCAGCGCTCTTTTGGCCCCGGCAGCTTTCATTTTCGAACAGGCAATGTCTATCCCTTTTAACGATCCACTGATCACCAGTTGACCCGGGCAGTTAAAGTTGGCAGCCACTACAATTTCTCCTGTTTCATCCTGGACTTCGCGGCAGATCTGCTCCACTTTCTCATCGGCAAGTGCAAGCACCGCAGCCATAGTTGAAGGATTGACTTCGCAGGCCTTCTGCATGGCACTGGCACGGATGCTCACCAGTTTCAGACCGTCTTCGAAACTCAGGCAGCCATTGGCCACCAGCGCGGAGAACTCCCCGAGGGAATGGCCCGCCACCATATCCGGCGCGGGATGATCGATCATTTTATATGCTATAACAGAATGAAGGAAAACAGCAGGCTGGGTTACTTTGGTTTGTTTCAGTTCCTCATCGGTGCCATTGAACATCGTGTCGCTGATGCGGAAGCCCAGCACATCGTTTGCCTGTTCAAAGAGTTCTTTTGCCTGCGTATTGTTTTCATACAGGGACTTTCCCATACCACTGAACTGCGATCCCTGGCCGGGAAAAATGTATGCGTGTTTCATAATGGAAATCAAAATTTGCGCGCAAGGTAGGGAATCGGGATTATTCGCGTGATCCCGGAGGAGTGAAAGCATCGCAGATTCCATAGGGCGCTGATATTGCCATGAACAGGAATAAGCTGATGGCAGCAAGACCGCTGAAGGAACCAGCTTTAAGGATACACAAAGGACCTAAGGAGCGTGGCGCGATCGTTTCTAATTCGCGGGAAATCAGGCGCCGTCGTAAGCCCATTTGATCCAGGTAGCACCCCAGGTGAATCCACCACCGAAAGCTGAGAGTACGATATTGTCGCCTTTCTTCAATTGCTTTTCCCAGTCCCACAGGCAAAGCGGGAGTGTAGCCGCGGTGGTATTGCCGTATCGCTGGATATTGACCATTACTTTTTCTTTGGGAAGCCCCATGCGGTTTGCAGTGGCATCGATGATGCGCAGGTTGGCCTGGTGCGGTACCAGCCAGGCGATATCGTCTGCAGTAAGGCCATTGCGTTCCATGAGTTCGGCACTTACATCGGCCATGCCTTTTACGGCGAACTTGAATACCGCCTGTCCCTCCTGGTAAACGAAGTGTTCTTTTGCCATCACGGTTTCAAGGGTTGCGGGACTTACCGAGCCACCCGACTTCATATGCAGGTACTGCCTTCCGCTTCCGTCGCTTCTCAGGATGCTGTCGAGCACGCCAAAGCCTTCGGTATCCGGTTCGAGTAATACCGCGCCTCCGCCATCGCCGAAAATAATACAGGTGGCACGGTCGGTATAATCGATGATCGCGCTCATTTTATCAGCGCCTACCACCACTACTTTCTTATAGCGGCCACTTTCAATCAGGCTGGCACCCGTGGTGAGTGCATACAGGAATCCGCTGCAGGCCGCGCCAATGTCGAAGCTCCAGGCGTTGGTTGCACCGATCTTGTCTGCAATGATGTTCGCGGTAGCCGGAAAAGTCATGTCAGGCGTTACCGTAGCGCAAATGATACAATCGATCTCAGACGCGTTCATGTTGCGTTTCCGCAGCAGGTCCTGCACAGCGGGCGCCCCGAGATCGCTGGTTCCCTGTCCCTTTTCTTTCAGGATCCTTCTTTCTTCCACACCGGTGCGGGTGCGGATCCACTCATCGTTCGTATCTACCATTTTCTCCAGGTCAAAGTTGGTAAGTTTTGTTTCCGGGACATAACCGCCAACTGCCGTGATCGCTGCCGTGATCCTGCTCATATTAGAATTAATTCAGATTGGGCGCAAATATCAGAAAACAATAGCAAGCCCCGAAATTGGTAAACAATGTATAATAATTATTTAAGAGAATGAGTTCAGGTTGAATACCATATTTTTGAGCAGCAGTTATGATAGCTTTTGTACGAGGCGATTTTGCATCAAAAACCCCGGCCCAGGTGATCGTTGACGTCAACGGCGTGGGCTATGAGTTGCAGATCAGCCTGAATACCTGGTCTGCCATCAGTAACAAGGAAAAGGGGCAACTGTTCACCTACCTGCACATCACTGAGAATGGCCAGACCCTTTACGGGTTCGCCGAATTGAAGGAGAAGGAGTTATTTCTTCAGCTGATCGGCGTTTCGGGCGTTGGTGCAGCAACCGCCCGTATGATGTTGTCTGGAATGAAGCCCGAAGAAATAACGCGGGCGATCGTCCAGGGCAACGCAAAGCTGCTGGAAAGCATCAAAGGGATAGGAAGGAAAACGGCAGAAAGGCTTATTTTAGAGCTCAGGGACAAGGTGGCAAAACAGGCCGTGGACCTTACTCACCAGACCGCTGGTCACAATGCCGTGGAAAGCGATGCGCTCAACGCTTTGGTTTCTCTTGGCATTGCCCGTAATACTGCAGAGCAGGCAATCAGAAAAGTAAACGCTTCAACTGCAGAATCGCTACATGTTGAGGAGCTGATCAAACAGGCGCTCAAAAACATTTAAACTATCGAAGAGACTTCTACGTAAACAAGGTTCTAATCTTTTGACCAGGACAATCATGCAGCATCGAAAATTCTGGCTGGCAGCAGTGTTACTGCTATCGGCCACTACTGTTTTTGCCCAGCAACCAACCCGGAGAGATTCTTTGCGTTACCCGATCAACGATCGCCGCGGAGACAGGTTTACCTGGCGGAACCGCAACCCTTTTGACCTGAGAGATACCGCTTTCATCAAGCAGACAATCATATACGACCCGGCAACACGCCAGTATTATATCATTGAAAAAATAGGCAACCAGTATTACCGGCGTCCTACTTATCTCACTTTCGAAGAGTTTTACCGCTTGCAGGCGCAGCAGCAGGAGGCTGAATATTTCCGTAAACGCGCCAATGCACTGGCGGTAATTAACAGAAAAGTAGAGCGACCCAGGCTCAGGCTTTTCGACAACCTGTTCAATCGTATCATGGGTGCCGATTCCACCGGCAAAGTGAAGATCGATATCCGTCCACA
>DASVBM010000510.1:0-4151 GCA_036375835.1 Chitinophagaceae bacterium
CATTCGCAGTCGCTTCCCAGTCTGATGGCTCACAACCCGGCATGCCCACCCAGGTGATCGACGAGAACTCCTGCGTGGAAGGTTGCCGCAGGTAGCTGTCGATAGCAGACACCAATCCACCCGAACTCGGTTTTAACACCGGCTCGCCATCTCTGTTTTCTACATTCACCGGCAAGCGGTTGGATACGATGAAGAGTCGCTTTTTCATAGCAATGCAATTTGAAGGTGCAACCTACACCGCCGGCTATAGAACGGAATTATAGCGGCATTAAAAGTCCGTTAGATATTAAAACTACAACACATTAACTGATTCTAATGCTATACTAATCGCATCCTAATACTCCACAGGTAGCTTGCATAGTATTGCGAAAATGCAACTGCCAGCCAATGAATTACTTCGAAGAAATACTGGTACCGGTTGACTTTACCGTGAATACGGAAGTGGCGGTGAAAAAAGCAGTGGAGCTGGCTATACCCGGCTTCACCTCGATCATTTTATACCATGTGATCACCGATACCAACAGAAAAACGGCGGCGCAGCAGGCAGCGGCAAACGCAGAGCGGAAATTGCAGCAGTGGAAACAACAGGTCGCCGAACTGGAACCGGAACTTGATGTTGACATCGTTGTACAACCCGGAAGCCATATTGAAAACAGTATTATCAGTTTTGCGGCATCACTCGGAGATTGCCTGATCGTTATCGGCAAGAATCATTACCACAGTTTTTTCCCTTTTCTCAATACCGTGGTTTCGGCAAACATAGCAGAGCAGTGCGGCCGGGCGGTGCTGACGGTGATGCCGGGTTCTATCTGCAAAAGCCTGAAAACAGTGCTGATACCTGTGGGAACTTTCTTCCCGCAGAAAAAGATCGAGGTTTTGCTGAAACTCGGTTTAAGGTTAAAACTGAAAGTACAGCTGCTCAGCATTTTTCATAATGACCAGCAACCTGACGATCACACCAATTCCATATTGCTGCAAACAATGCGCGCTATCCGAAGCAGGCTGCAGTGTCCGGTTCAGCACACCATCATTCATTCAAACAGTAAAGCAATGGCCACCCTCCGGTTCGCCGGGAAAATTGGCGCGGATCTGTTGCTTGTAAACCCGGAAACCGACGCCAGTGTGGCGAAATGGATTTGTAAAAAAGATATCACAGCCGTTTCAAGCCCGGTATCCCAGCTGCAGGTGATCAGCATACAGCCTGTTGCTGCAGAAAGTTAAATTTCATCACAAACGTATTGTTCACATATTGCCTCCCCTGGCGGCACCTCATTTGAGCCAACATGGATGACGGAAAAACATTTAAACCGATGGAAAAAGTAGTGAATATATTGCTGGTGGAAGATGATCAGCTGGACGCGATCGACATCCGCCGGACTCTCGATAAAATGAAAATGCTTTATCACCTCGAAGTCACTCCAAACGGGGAAGAAGCATTGAAATACCTGGAACACACGACTATTGTTCCGGATGTTGTGCTGGTTGACCTGAACATGCCGAAAATGAACGGCCTTGAATTCCTGGCAAAGTTAAAATCAGAAGACAGGTGGAAGGAACTGAAGTCTTTTGTCATTACAACGTCTGACGAAAAAACCGACCGGGAAACGGCCGAATCGCTGGGTGTCTCCGGTTATATTATCAAGCCATTAAAGCTGAACAATGCGAAATCGCTCGACGCGTTCAACCTGATGATCGATTTGATGAACATGAAAAATTAGTGTTGGAGACTGGCGATGGATACGAGCGTAACAAATGGCGTATAGCGTGGTCGGGGTTTACTGGAATGTTGAATGTTTGTTGCCGCGGGTGAAGATCCCCAGGTAGCGCGAATCCAGACGATTAACCCCGGCCTTCAGGCCGGGGACAAACAGTAACAATACATAAAGGGCTTTAGCCCTGGCAACTTCAAGACACCTGCCGGTGCTTGCATCTCGATTCAAAAGATATCACGGATGATCTCCCGCCTGGCTGCCTACATAGCACAGGAGTACCAAAGCCGATCTTTCTAAAGGGCTAAAGCCCGGTTATCTCTTTCATTCTTACCCCGGCCTGAAGGCCGCGGTTATATTCATCCCGCGAAATGTGTCCATGGTCGATGGTCTATGATCGTTTAAAATGAAAGAGCAACTACTAAGATGTTGTCCCGAGCCCGTCCGGACGACCGGCAGATGCATTCGCCTTTGCGTCCTTTGCGATAATCTTTGCGTTCTTTGCGACACTTCACTTCCCTGGAGTTAAAAAAAGGGTTGCCAACCTCGAAGAAAAGGTTTGCAACCCTCATGCGCTACCTACGCGAATAAAGCCTGCCGACATTGCTGACATTGCTGACTTACGCTGACCTTCCGCTGACCCTTTGCCGACTATTCTTAAACGATGATCATTCATCCATCAATGGCCACACTCCCGCCTCCGGTCTACCGCCTGCCGCCTGACTATATATTCCCCGTCTTCACCAGCTTTCCGTTCTTATCGAAGTAGATGAACTTTTTCTGGATGGTGTTCTTCTCCACGAAGATGCGATAGCGCAGCGCGTGGTCGTGGTCGCTTACCTCTGCTACGCTGCCGCGCTCCCAGGATGAATACTTGCTTGCTGTGAACGCCGTCTTAACCGCATCCGGCAATGCCTCGTAGCTGATGGTCTTTTCTGTTCGTTTCAACATTCCTTTCTTGTTGAAATCAGCTTCGTAATCCGTTCCATTCATTTTGAATTCGGCCTGGAAATTTGTTCCATGGTCTTTCCAGGATACATCAGTGGCCCCCGGGAATTTATCATGGAAAGCATTGGTTACCGCTGCCGGTATATCGCGCAGCTGCGCATGGGCCGAAACACCAAGGAAGCAACCCAGCATCAATATTAACAGTATCTTTTTCATGGCTGTAATTTTAACCGGAGAAGGCCTCAAATAGCATACCCGGGGGTTCGATGCCTTGCAGCCGGCGAAACCGTTTTGGCTAAGTTTTATCATGGCCTTGCGAAAGACAGTTGGTGTTAGAATAAACAAAAGCGACAGGTCATGACCTGTAAAACGCGGTAAGCTTTACCGGAACTTACAGTAGCTGAGGATATCAGTCATCGTGGCTTCCAGCAAACGCACGCTGGCCGGTTTGGCAATGCATTTCACCTGTAGTTCAGCCGGCAGATTGTCCGCTTCGGAATCGCAGCAGGTGGTTAATATGATCACCGGGATCGCTTTCAGCACCGCGTCCTGCCTCATTTTACCGACGACCTCCCTGCCGTCGATACCCGGCATATTCATGTCTACGATAGTGAGGCAGGGAAGCTTATGCTCCTGCTGCAGGGCATACAGGTAATGCAGACCCTCTTCACCGCTGGCTGCCGGAACTACCGTAATCGAAGGATCGATTTTTTTTACGGCTTCGGCAATCAGCATCCGGTCGTCGGGATCATCGTCGATATGCAGAACAATAGGATGTACCTGGTGGGTCATAACCAGAAAAATACAAGAACTGTTCCCCGGCCTGCAGGAACGGTTCGCAAACGCTTCGCGGCGACATTAAATTCATCTTTTATGCTGCTGAAGCGCAGGGAAGCGGCTTTACAGCGCCCCGCGGCCGGGGAAATACGATAACCAGCGCTTTTTATTATAGAGAAACCCAGTTATTGGCATTTGTTTTGACAAGAGCTAGGCTGGCAAGATCGAGTGAAGAATGGAGGCGAAATTCAAAAAGATACTCTTAGCCGATGACGATAAGGACCACGCACTCCTTTTCAGGAAGGTGTTGCAGCATACTTATCCTCCTGCGGAGTTAAGTATCACCCACGATGGTGAGTCGCTCATCCGTTTGCTGAGCCAGGAAAGCTTTGACCTCCTGTTTCTTGACCTGAACCTTCCCTGCAGGCACGGCTTCGAATGCCTGCAACAGATCCGCAACGACCTCAGGCTGGCGGATTTCCCCGTGATCGTTTACAGCAGTTCCGCCCAGCTAAAGGACGTGCTTACCTCCTATGCCAACAATGCAAACCTGTATATCGTCAAACCTTTCAACGCAGCGCAGCTGGCGAACGCCTTAAAGCAGGTGTTCATGAACCTGGATTGGTTCTATAATGGCAGCCGCCATAAATATTATTTTATCAATAACCAGTTTGTGCCTTTCACAGCCATAGGTAGTTGAGTGAAGGGCGCCTGAGA
>DASVBM010000059.1:0-3622 GCA_036375835.1 Chitinophagaceae bacterium
TGTTGCCCGGCCCGTAACGGAGGTAATACCGCGTTTTCAGACTCCTCTTCGCTCACCTCATCTTCGTCGCGGTCTTCCATATAGGCCTTCAGGAAGCCATCGAACTTCAGTACCTCACCCTGCGCAGTTAATTCTTCTTTATTTGTTGATATAGAAATCTTTGCAATAGTCTTCTCCAATTCTGCATCAGCCATTTGAGAAGCCATGGTGCGCTTCCAGATCAGTTCATAAAGCCTCCGGGTGTCGTTATCCGGGACGGTCAGGTTGCTCATATAGGTAGGGCGGATCGCCTCGTGTGCTTCCTGGGCCGACTGGCTTTTATTCCGGAACCGGCGATGCTGGAAATAATTCCCGCCAAACTGGCTATTTACCTGTTTTTCAATATCCTGGATGGCAGTATCGCTCAGGTTCACACTGTCGGTACGCATATAGGTAATATAACCGCTTTCATATAGCTTCTGGGCGATCAGCATGGTCTTGCTTACACTGTAGCCCAGTTTGCGGCTGGCTTCCTGTTGAAGGGTAGATGTGGTAAAAGGAGCTGATGGAGAACGTCTTGTAGGCTTTACCTGTACATCTTTTACAATGTAATCAGCGCCTTTGCAGGACTCGAGGAAAGCCTGCGCGTCGTTTACGCTTTCCCTTTTGGCGCCCTCGGCTTTGAAACCGATGCTGCGTTGGTTCTGGTCCGTGGCGGAAAGCAATGCCTCTATCCTGAAATTGCTCGTTGCCTTAAACTGGTTGATCTCTCTTTCCCGCTCGGCGATCAGCCGAACGGCCACACTCTGCACCCGGCCGGCGCTGAGCGAATTCCGCATACTGATCTTGCGCCACAATACCGGGCTGAGTTCAAAACCTACTATCCGGTCAAGCACCCTTCTTGCCTGCTGGGCATTTACCAGGTTCATATCGAGTAGCCGGGGCGACTCGACCGCCTTTTTAATCGCCGGTTTGGTGATCTCGTGAAATACGATGCGCTTGGTGGTGCTTGGGTCCAGGCCGAGTACCTCGCAAAGATGCCAGCTGATGGCTTCCCCTTCACGGTCCTCATCCGTTGCCAGCCAGACCTCGGTGCTTTTTTTAGCAAGCTTCTTCAAGTCATTGACTACCCGCTCTTTGTCTTGCGGAACAATATACCGCGGCTGGTATCCTTTTTCCACATCGATACCCATAGCGTTTTTCTCCAGGTCGCGGATATGCCCGTAGCAGCTTCTTACTTCAAAGTCGCTGCCCAGGATCTTTTCAATCGTCTTTGCCTTTGCAGGCGACTCCACTATCAACAGGTTCTTGGCCATTCTGATTTTTTTTATGAGACCAGCAGCACCACATCTCCCGGCTTCCGTTGCGTCGCACACTTCTGCTGTTTTGCCCGGCCGGGCGGTATCGGCCCTCGGCAAGGTTGCAACAATTCCGGCTTATCCGGCAGCCCAAACTCTGCAGTTTGGCGCTGAACCACCGGATTACGGAATTTGCAATATTAGGGTTTCCGGTCAAATCAGAAAAAAAGGCAGCATGGCAAACGCGGTCATTCGTTAAGAACATGGTGTTTCTTTTAACAATCGTGCTGCGCAGGCTCAGGTTCTTGCAAACCATTTTGAACTACTTTTGCCGCAGTCAACAATCCTCAATGAAGAAAACGCATATTATCCTGCTTGTACTCATTGCTTTGTCCATTGCCACGCTGATCAGTTTCATGGGGAACGTTACCACCTACGAAACGGTTGCATCGGCGCGTGAGAAGGAAGGCAGGTTCGTGAACCTGATTGCAAAGCTGGATATGAACCAGCCTCTGGAATACGACCCCGTAAAAAATCCGAACTACCTCAGCTTTACTGCTATTGACACGCTCGGCCAGTCGATAAAAGTGGTGTACTACAACACCAAACCTACCGATATGGAGAAAAGCGAAAGGCTGGTACTGAAGGGGAAGGTGAAAGGTAACCAGTTCGAATGCAAAGACATCCTGCTGAAGTGTCCTTCCAAGTATAAAGACGACATGGAACAGGCAAAGAAAAACCTGGAAACAAGTTCCCGGTAACCTGGCTGCATCCACCAGGCTTCTCATAATCATTATACCTGCTGATTGATGGACTACATAGGTGAACATTTATTACCGGGCCAGCTCGGGCATTTTTTCTCTTTATTATTTCTCGTTGCTTCACTGGTGGCAACCGTCGCTTTTTTCAGCGCTAACCGCGCTGC
This sequence comes from Chitinophagaceae bacterium, assembly GCA_036375835.1. Classification (GTDB taxonomy): domain Bacteria; phylum Bacteroidota; class Bacteroidia; order Chitinophagales; family Chitinophagaceae; genus JAEZDC01. Next base: position 2,203 of record DASVBM010000059.1, read on the forward strand.
CGATCCGGTAAACCGCCGCGCCTGGCTGAAACTCGCCCGCGCCGTTTTCCTTCTGGAAACGATCTCGGTGCTGGCGATGTTCGTGGTCCTTTATTACATCATTTCAAACCATCTCTTCGAATACAAATATGCCTGGCAGCACAGTGATCAGAGCCTGCAGGTGGAATACCTGCTCAGTTGTTTCTGGGAAGGGCAGGAAGGAAGTTTCATGCTCTGGGCTTTCTGGCATTGTGTACTGGGCTGGGTGGTGATCTGGCGTTCGAAGGATTGGGAGCCTGCGGTGATGTCGGTGGTGTCGTTCGCGCAGTTTGCACTGGCAACAATGGTGATGGGCGTTTATTTCTTCGGTCATAAAGTGGGCAGCAGTCCCTTTGTTCTGCTCCGCAATGAAATGGAGGCTCCGATCTTCAGTGACCCGAATTACCTGGAAAAAATCTATGCGCAGGGCGGGCAGGGACTCAATGCGCTGCTGCAGAATTACTGGATGGTCATCCATCCGCCGATATTGTTCCTGGGTTTCGCCTCAACATTAATTCCGTTCGCCTATGCGTTTGCGGGGCTTATCAACCGCAACCACGACTGGGTAAAGCGGTCCATACCCTGGGCTTCTTTTGCCGCTGCGGTACTCGGTCTGGGTATCATGATGGGCGCCGCCTGGGCATATGAAAGTCTTTCATTCGGTGGCTACTGGGCCTGGGATCCGGTTGAAAATGCTTCGCTGGTGCCCTGGTTAACGCTGGTTGCAGGGTTGCACACCGCCCTGGTCTGCAAGAGCACGGGATACTCGCTCCGCACCACTTATTTCTTTTATTTCATCTCGTTTATACTGGTGGTGTATTCCACCTTCCTCACCCGCAGCGGCGTGCTCGGTGATACCTCCGTACATGCCTTCACCGACCTCGGAATGAATACGCAGCTGTATTTGTTCCTGAACATATTCGTCTGGCTGCCGGTATTTTTCGCCGCCAGGGAAAACAGGATGCGGTGGACTGTGGTGCTGCTTTTTCTTGCAGCAAATCTTATCAGTTATTTCCAGCCATGGTTTACGCTGCTGTCCATCCTGGGAAGTACAGCGGTTCTTGTTTACCTGCTCAACAAAAACGTCCCGGCCATCCGCAAGGAAGAAAGTACTTACAGCCGCGAATTCTGGATGTACATCGGCTCACTCGTGATCTTTCTGAGTGCGATCATCATCATCTTCCAGACCTCGCTGCCCGTGCTGAATAAACTCGGTTCCACCATCCCTTACTTTAAACGTTACTTCGAAGAGAAGTATGCGCCACCTGATGATATCGAATTCCAGTACAACCAGATCCAGGTTTTCGTTGCGTTTATCATTGGCATGCTCACCGCTGTGGCGCAGTACCTGAAGTTCAAAGACACGCCGAAGGAATTCTTCGGGAGGCGCATCCTGGTGCCA
>DASVBM010000485.1:0-5869 GCA_036375835.1 Chitinophagaceae bacterium
AAGCTGGGCAATAACCTCTGGGTGTATAACGAACTGGATGAGCCGACCCGCCTCGTGGTAGCCTCGATCTGCTCCGCATTATTACTACGTAAACTCGACGACACCAACGAAAACTGATCGTGCAGGCTGTTGTCAACGATATCGAAGTACTGGAAGGCTGCATCGCGAATGACCGGCGGGCACAGAAACTGCTGTATGAACAGTTCTACGAATTTGCAATGCGTATCGCGCTGCGCTATTCACGCGATGAAAATGACGCTGCCGATATCCTCAGCCATGCATTTGTAAAAATCTTCAAAAGCATCCGCAGTTACGACAGCAGCAAAGGATCACTGCATGCCTGGATCAAACGGATCGTGGCGAATGAAGGACTGGATCATATTAAATCAAGGGAAAGATTCAGTGAAAACGTAGAGCTGGAAACTGTTCCCGAGCCCCCGGTTAATAACCACGCGCTTGAACAGATGGGCGCAGCCGAGATCATGAAACTGATCGCAAAGCTTCCGCCCGCCACCCACGCAGTCTTTGTAGCCTATGCCGTTGAAGGCTACAATCACCGCGAGATCGCAGTAAAGCTGGGCATCAGCGAGGGAACCTCCAAATGGCACCTGAGCGAAGCCCGGAAATTTCTCCAGCAACAACTGGCATTGGCCAGGTAAAACAATGAACCAGCACACTCCATACGAAATCACAATAGCCGAGAAGCTCGGGCACCTGCAGGTACCTGATCTGCGCGAGGCTATCTGGAAGCGTATAGAGGATCAGCTGGACCTTGAGTTTCCAGCCGATGATCAGCCAGGCGGACCCGACAAGCCGCAAACCCCTGACTGGATCAGCATCACCAAAAGGTTTGGCACGTTTGCCGTTATTGTAGCAGTGATCACCACTCTTTTTATCATCAATAAAAAACATCCTTCGGAAAAAAATATTTCGCCAGCCCAGGCCCCCGCGTCTATCGAACAAACATTCCTTCCTGTAGATTCCACTTCGGCACCACTACCCCGACCGGTTCAGCAATCTCCTATCCGGCAGCAACAACCGGTCACCGACAACCAGGATCAAACCATCCCCGGCAGGCAGGATGATGCTTTGTTTATACCATCAGCCGGTGCCGCCGACGATAAAACCCCGGCTGGCGATAGTATCCCGCCACAGCTCAGCGCGCCACCACCGGTGAGTAACAACCAGGCGTCCAGGCAGGACAGCACCGGAAAAAAACCGCGTGGATTTAAAGGATTGAAGGAGGATGATTACCGGATCAGTTTGAAGAAGGACAGCACCCCCTAGCCAACCGGCGTTTGGGGAACGCTGATTTTCATGATCACGATGATGAATTTTGATCATCCCTCCGGGATGATTATGATTTGTTATACGGTGGATAATTACAAATAAACAAATACGCTCCCGGGGGCGCGGCGGAACAGGATTGCCAGCCTTAATATTGATAAGCATTCACAGCCATCGATCGCAGGGTATGCCCTCCCGGCTACTTTACACACTTCGCCGCCTGATTACCAAAATATAGATACACCTGCATCTGGTGTGCACCTCCTATGCACATCGCCTGCTTCCCATGCATTCCAGGTGGAGTAAGAGCCGGGTTCAGCCGCAGCTGAATGGATTCTTTCCCCAGAACCTGGACCGGGCATCTTTCCGGAGTACCGAGCCGGCGATTGATATACAGGAGCGAAAGTGCGATTTGCAAAAGATTTGTTAATCGAAAAAAACTACCCAACCCTTTTGAATCCGGCGGGGGTATTCTATATAAACAACGGTCACAGCACAACATCGCGGTGACCATCATTTAAAAACAAATAAAACCAAACAACATGAAAAAATTACTTACCCTCGTTTGCTTCGCTGCAGCATCTTTCGCCGTAAACGCACAGTCAGCTCCGAAGAACGCCCTGAAGATCAACCCCGTTTCTGCGCTGATCAAGACAGGAAACATATCTTATGAACGCGCGATCGCAAAGAACCAGTCGCTGCAGCTTGGTGTGTTTTACTCAGGACTCGGCATCGGTGATTTCAAGTACGATGGTTTTGGTGTGACACCGGAGTATCGCTTTTATTTCGGCGGTAATGGCCAGGTATTGAATGGTGGCTATGTGGCACCGTTCGGAAGGTACCAGCAGTTTTCCATTGCCGATAAGACTTCTTCAGACAAAGCAAAGTTTGAAACCATCGGCGGAGGCGCGGTGCTTGGCTGGGCGAAGAGCTGGAACAGTGGATTCGTTCTGGATATTTTCGCAGGACCTTCTTACAACAATATCCGTTTCAAGAGCGGGAGCGAAGACAATTTCGATATCAAAGGCGGCATTAAAGGATTCGGATTACGCACCGGTGTGAGCATTGGCTTCACATTCTGAGAAACCCGCGGCCGCGGTATTCCCCCAATGAAAAACCCTGCTACGAGGCAGGGTTTTCTGTTTATTAGTGCTAAGTATCCGAGTTTATTCACCTACCAGGTCTTCACCTTTCTTATTCTTCCATTGCCGCGGTGTGCCGCCATCCATTTTTACGATCCGCGGGTAAAACAGTCCCACTGTTTCCACCAGATGATCCTGGGCATTCATCACCTGGCGTATGTCCTTATACGCAAAAGGCGCTTCATCCAGGCCGCCGCCGATCAGTTTAACCCCATGTTTTTCCAGTTCCGATTTCAGCGCGTTATGCGTGATACGGCTGAGGGCCTGCGTACGGCTCATCTGCCGGCCCGCGCCATGCGAAGCAGAGTTGATACTCGCCGCTTCTCCTTTCCCTTTCACAATAAAACCGGGTGCCGTCATGCTTCCGGGAATGATTCCCAATACGTCCTTACCTGCGGGTGTGGCACCTTTCCGATGCACTATCACTTCTCTTCCTTCGTGTGTTTCTTTCCAGGCAAAATTGTGATGGTTCTCTACCATCTTCAGGGGTTTGCGGCCAAGTTGCTTTGCGAGCTTCGCGTGAATCACGTGGTGGCAGGCGCTAGCGTAGTCGCCGGCCAGGTTCATGCTGAGCCAGTACTCCCATCCTTCTTCTTCGCTGAGCAGGAACCAGGCAAGGTTGGAAGCCTCGCCGGGCAACTTTCGTTTTTGTTTTGCCAGCTTTGTATAATAATGGGCAATGTTGGCTCCGAGTGCACGCGAACCACTGTGGCTGAGGAGACCAAGATATCTGCCGGGTTCAATGCCAAGCACGTCGTCGCGTTCATTCACTTCAACGATCCCAAACTCAACGAAATGGTTTCCCGAACCTGATGAACCAAGTTGTTTTGCCGCCCTTCCCTGCAGGCTTTTGAGTACCGGGATCTGGTTGAACAGTGGACTATCGAGCACTTCATGTTCGGTGGTTGATTTAAACTCCTTCCCTCCTCCAAACAGTGTTGCTTCGTTCAATTCCCGCGTAAAATAGGCTTCCCGTGCATCGAGCTCCCGGGGGTCGATATCGAAAACAGAGAGGCACATGCGACAGCCAATGTCTACCCCCACCCCGTAAGGAATGATCGCATTCTCAGTTGCCAGTACCCCACCGATCGGCAGGCCGTAGCCATGGTGCGCATCCGGCATCAGTGCTCCTGCAATGCTCACCGGCAGCTTTGCCGCCTGATACATCTGGTGCATTGCACCTTCTTCAATGAAATCGCGGCCGAATACGTTAAAACTGATACCTTCTTTGTTCAATGAAACCTCGCCCAGGCTCTCCGCGGTGGCTGCTGGTTTCGGTATCAGCATCTTCGCGATATTTCCCAATATCTCATCTTCCGCGAAGCCGGCAGGGTTTTGAAGGATATCCTTCAGCAATTGCAGCGCTTCACTCAAAGACTGATGCTTGTAGTTTTTCTGCATGGTATTGATGGCCACGGATATCACAGGCCCTTCCGGATAACCGATGTTCCGGATGTCCTTCCCCTTTATGGATAATTTCTTTGCCATTGTTCCTGTTTTACTGCGCTGCCATTCACAGATCTTATCTCCGCAAACTCCGGGCTGATTTGCCGGCAGCACATTTATTTAATGGGGCTGATGAACGACCATTAAGCTGCCCGCGGCATACAGATTCAATTGCGTAGCATTTTCCATAAAGATGACGATGGTTCCCGTCATTCAGGCATCATGTCAACCGGTTGAAGCCGGTATTCACCGGTTATTCCACTATCAATGTAGAGATAGATCGCGGCAGGCTGGTCAGTGCTGCGGCCTGCCCGTTTAACCAAAGGAAATAATCGAGTTTCAGGCTGGTACGGTTCATTACTACCACTGCAATCTTTCCATCGGTATTGATAAATGCTGTTGTCTCCAGCGGGCTTCGGGTTGAAGAAGCAATGATCCTCTTCGCACCTGGCCGGATAAACCTGGAGAAATGGCCGATGTAATAGTATTCGTTGGTCACGTAAAGCTCACCGGTCTTGGTATTGGCGTGTATGGGGGCAAAGCAGAAATTCTTTACATGGTTCGGGCCGCCCTCTTCGTCCAGTAAAATATTCCAGTCTGTCCAGCCCACGGAGCCATTATTAAAATCACTGATCATCGATTTGCCATAGGATTCGCCAAGACTCCAGTCATACATCTTCTCAAACTTAAACGGCCCGTTGCAACCTTCCGTAAATAACAGGTTCACGTTGGGGAAGGATTCTTTCAGCTGTTTTACGTTCTGGTGCATCTGCTCTCCACCGCTCCAGTCTTCATACCAGTGGTAACCGATTCCCCAGAGATACTTCGATGCTGCTGCGTCTTTCAGTAAAGTACTGGCACGCTGGTAAATGAGGTCGCGATTATGGTCCCAGCCGATAATCTTCTTATTCTTCAGTCCGTTTCTCTGAAATGTAGGACCGAGGTATTTTTTCAGGAAGTTCAACTCCTCTTCAGCGGTAAAAATGCAGGATTCCCAGGTCTGCTTTGCCATGGGTTCGTTCTGCATCGTAACCCCCCAAACCGGAATTCCTTCTTTTTCGTAGGCACGGATGAACTTCACGAAATAGTTCGCCCAGGCCTGGTAATACTCCGGTTTCAGTTTGCCGCCCTGCAACATATTGTTGTTGGTCTTCATCCAGGCCGGCGGACTCCAGGGACTTGCAAACAGCGTAAGCTTCCCCCCTGCAGCGGCTATCGCCTTTTTAATAAATGGTATCCTGAACTGCCTGTCGTGTTCAATGCTGAAACTCTTCAGCGAAACGTCACCCTCGTCCACATATGTATAACTTCCGCTGGAGAAATCACAACTATGAATATTCGTGCGGGCCAGTGAATAGCCTATACCCCTGTCTTTGTCAAAATAGGCCTGGAGGAATTCCTGTTGCTTATCGGCAGGAAGCTTCGCGAATGTTTCCGCCGAAGCATCGGTAAGCGCGGCGCCGATTCCCAACAGGGTTTGAAATTTCTTTTCCGGGTCTACAAAAATGCAGGGCTGGGTTTCCAGCGGCTGATCCATCTGACTGAATGTGACCGTGGCGGTCCGGGTGATCCGAAAACTGGTGCTGTCAGCGGTGGTGTAAACAGTTACCTGTCTGGGATTCTGTCCCAGTACAACGGATGCAAACAGCAAAAACACGGGAGCGAAGACTTTTTTCATAACCATCTGATTGAAAATAATAACCGGGCCCTTGCAGCAGGTCTGCAACTGCATCGGGCATACTGTGCCCTGCTAATCAACGCAAAATCCGGAAAAACCTGTTATCGTTAACCGCAAGAAATGCAAATTTAAAGCATCAATCCATGACACCGGTCATCGCTCCGGCGCGGATATACGGAACGCGCTCAATTTTATGCGGGGAGTTTTCATGCTTGTGTATACCTTTACTATACACCACCTGCACATGTCCGCCTGTTATTCTGAAATCATGCGCCGCATCATTGAAGATGATGAACATGCATTTGCAGAATTATAT
>DASVBM010000046.1:0-6289 GCA_036375835.1 Chitinophagaceae bacterium
ACCAGCCGTAACATAGCCGTCGAGGGATTCTTTGAAAATTTCGATAACGTACGTGAGCTTTCCGCATTCCCGATCATCGGCTCACCGCAGGAGTGTCTTCAGTATGCGATCGATAACAATATTTCCGAGATCTATTCAACGCTGCCCGCCAGGGATTATCCCTTTCTTTCAGAGATGGCGCAGCAGGCCGAGAATAACTTTATCCGGTTCAAGTTTGCGACAGACTTCCAGGCCTTCGTTCCCGGAAATGTCCACGTAAACTATGCAAGGGAACTGCCGATCCTTTCGCTGCGCAACGAGCCATTGGACGACATCGCCAACCGGTTAAAGAAGAGAGTTTTCGACGTGTTTTTCAGCCTCTTCGTTTGCACCTTCGTACTCAGCTGGCTGATACCACTGATCGCTATCATTATCAAACTTGACTCGAAAGGACCCGTGTTCTTCATCCAGAACAGGCTCGGCCGCGATCTCAACCGTATCCGGGTATTCAAGTTCCGGACGATGCGTACCACCGAAGCGGATAACCAGTACAAACAGGCTACGAAAGATGACCCCAGGGTGACACGGGTTGGTCGCTTCCTGCGGAAGACCAGCCTGGATGAGCTGCCGCAGTTTTTCAATGTATTGTTTGGGGAAATGAGCGTAGTAGGTCCGAGGCCACACCCGCTGAAGATGAATGATGACTACAAAAAGATCATCGATAAATATATGATCCGTCACTTCCTGAAGCCGGGGATCACCGGTTGGGCTCAGGTAAATGGTTTCCGGGGTGAAACCAAAGACCTTGAGGATATCCAGGGCCGTATAGAACACGACATCTGGTACATGGAGAACTGGAGTTTCTGGATGGACGTGAAGATCATATTTCTCACTGTATATAATGTGATCAAGGGGGAAAAGAACGCTTACTGACCAGCCGTCTCTTTATTAGCAGCCCCCATACGCTGGAATATCAACGAAAGCATGATCACCGCCACTGCACCGGCAACGTTCAGCCAGAGAAAACCGAAACCTATCACATTGTAATAATCCAGGACGAACAGGAGGATCACGAGTAATTCGCCCACGATCGCAGCAGCGAAGACTGCCTGGCCACCGACTTTCCGTATATAAAAGCCCACGAGGAAAATACCGAGGATCACTCCGTAAAACAATGATCCCAGGATATTCACTGCTTCAATGAGGCTGCCCATCCGGTTGGCAAACTGCGCCACTGCAATGCAGAAGATCCCCCATAAAAAGGTGTACCATCTCGAGAGCCGGTATTTCTTCAGTTCCCGCGCATCTGACTGACCCGCGTGCGCATGGTGCTTACTGAACCGAACATAGAAATCAACCATGGTGCAGGAGGCGAGAGAATTCAGCGCCGCGGCGATAGAACCCCAGGCAGCAAGGAAAATAATTGCGATCAGCAATCCAACGAGCCCCGGGGGAAGCGTATCGACGACAAAACGTAAGAAAATATAATTTGTATCGTTGGTATCGGCGGCTGGAACGGCCTGTTTCAAGGTGTTTTTGTAAACAGTGCGTAATGAGTCTGTCTGCCGCGCAATTCCTTTGGCACTTTCTTTCAGGTAGTTCTTCGCTTCACCCTCAGCAGCTACCAACTGCCTGTTCATGACCGATGCCTGTTGAACCGTATAATGGTATTGCCGTTCTATTGATTCCAGCGACTCGCGATAGTTTGTTTTCTTCGCCTGCTCTACAACAGCCTGGTTATGAAATACCGGCCCCGGGTTGAACTGGTAATATGCGAAAAGCAAAGCCCCGATCAGGAGAATCAGGAATTGCATCGGCACTTTTACAATACCGTTCATCAATAAGCCCAGCCTGCTTTCGGTGTTGTTTTTAGCGGTGAGGTAGCGTCCAACCTGGCTATGGTCCGTTCCGAAATAGGAGAGCGCCAGGAAGAAACCACCAATTACCCCGCTCACCAGGTTATAGCGATCCTTCATATCAAAACCGGATTCGGTTATGCCGGTTGTGATCACATTGAGTTTACCTGAATTACCGCTTACCTGCAACGCTTCGTTGAAACCGATCCCCTCCGGCAACAGGTGAACGATAAAGTAGCCCGCGATAAACATACCCGAAAAAATGATGATCAGCTGAAGCTGCTGTGTATAAGCAACGGCTTTTGCGCCGCCGCTCACGGTATAGATGATCAGCAGGCCGCCCATAACTATGTTGGTCCAGTATATATCCCAACCCATCAGCGATGAAAGAATGATGGAAGGTGCGCAGATACTGATTCCGGTAGATAGTCCTCTGGAAAGCAGGAACAATGCCGAGGTGAAGGTGCGGGTCCTGACGTCGAACCTTTGTTCCAGGAATTCATAGGCGGTGTATACCTTAAGCCTGTTGAACAGAGGCACAAACGTGATACAAAGCACCACCATTGCCAGCGGAAGCCCGAAATAATACTGAACGAAGCGCATTCCATCGGTAAAAGCCTGGCCGGGCGCCGATAAAAACGTGATGGCGCTTGCCTGCGTTCCCATGATGCTGAGCAGCACGAGATACCACGGCATTGAACGGTTGCTGAGGAAATATCCCTCCAGATTTTTAGAGGTGCGGCTCTTGTACAAGCCATAGCTGACGATCGCCACAAGCGTAACTACAAGTATAATCCAGTCGAACCGGCTCATGAAAAATGTTTGGTGAACCAGGAAAAGAAAATGATGAGTAAGGCCAGGAAGATAACTACCAGCCAGTACCAGTGTCGCCAGGAGGGTAGCAGCGGTATTTTATCATTCTCTTTCATCATTTGTTCTTTGGGAGTGCGATAAGGTTTGCAAGCAGTCGGTATGCGCCGGGTACGCCTGCAGGCAATTGCCGGAACAATGCCAGGCCGGTATATACAAAATTACCCCGGCCATATTTTGCAATGATCAGGCTCCCATTACCCGGTTTTTCGTTTTTATCGTTCATTACGATCGGCGCAGCGAACGAAGGATCGAACGGGTCGGCTTCGTATACACTTCTTTCCTGTATCCAGTCGTTGAAATCCGCTGCGGTAATTTTGTTCGGGTAATTGAGTACGGGGTGCCCGGGCAAAGCGAAAGATACGGTTGCGTCTTCTTCGGTAACCCTCTTCCTTGAGATATTAAAATCGTACGGGCCGATCTTCGCACGTACTGGTCCGATCTGGTTGTTCGTGTTATACTGGACGATGAGATTGCCGCCGTTCTTCACGTAATTCATGAGCATCGTGAATTTCTCTGAAAGATAAGCATGTACATTATAGGCCCTGATACCGGTAACTACAGCGTCCAGGTCTTTCAGTGCAGCATCTGTGATATTTTCTTTATCCAGCATGATCACTTCAAACCCGAGGTTGTGCAGCGCTTCAGCTACGAAATCACCTGCGCCGGCTATGTAGCCGATCTTTCTGCCGCTGGTTTTTACTTCCAGGTTCAGCAAACTGGCGCGTGCCGGGCTAAACCAGGTAATCGCAGGAATATGGTCGTAACTGATTGTCCTCCTTGAACCGGCATACAGGCTGTCGCCGACTTCAGTTAACTGGATCGTTCCCCTGCTGCTGGACCTTTTATTGTCCGGCTGGACGGTGACGGCATTTCGGTCTCCCGCCGTGGAAACATCCCTTATTGTCCATCCCTGCGTAACGAATGGCCTGGGCCGGACCTCAACCGGGGTATCTGCGGCTGAATTGTGCTTTAGTTTAATCACTGGCTGTAACACTGCTCCATTTTTTCCAACATAAATGTCTTTTTCGAAATCCAGTTCATGTGGTGGCAAGACAGCCACGGGCTGGTAAATTTCGCCTTTTACCGGATCAGTATAACGGTATTGCACGGGTCGTTCTACCACGAAAGCTTCACCTGCAATGACCAGGGTATACGATACGGTAAACGGCGGGTCGTTTTCCGCCTTCCCGATGAGCAGCTGGTCACGTACCTCGAAACTGCCATTCGGCATGCTGTATCGTAACCAGTACGGCTGGGTAATGTTTTTTTGCCGGCTTACCGGCAGCGTCCGCGTAAACGAGAAATTGCGGTTAGTCTTCAGCGGCGTATTCAATGTGCTGTCAAAAGATTCGAATTCAATCCGGCTGAGTGAGACGTCTTCACTATTCCGGTTGTTCAGTAGAAAATTTACCCGGATGCTGTCGCCTTGTACAACAGTAGCTGAACTGGAAGTTGCATCGCAAAATAGTCCGGAGGCGCCTTCCACGAGTTGCTGCACTTCTTTCAGCTTCTGGAGTTTCCAGTAGTTATCATCCGGCAATGTTTTAATATAACGATATAATGCAACCAGTGCCGGTACCGATAGCTGTGGCTGATCAAACCGGTAATTGCTGATGATGCTGTCGATCTTTGATCTCAGCTCGGGATGTCCTGCCCGGTCCCAGCCGGTGTTGACGCCTTCAAATATGTCCGTCGAGGCAGAATCTCCGCCGGTGGTGATGAAGTATTCAAACGATTCTCCGCGGGTCCTGGCTGCACCAAATCCCTGGCTCTTGTGGTTGCTGCGGCTTTCACTGGCTATTTCGCCGTATCCTTTTCCGAGCAGTGGATTGAACCTGCCGACGTCCATGCGGAATGCGCCCGGGGGTACGGTGTTGGAACCGAAGATGAAAGCGTTCCATAAAATTCTTTTTGCCTGCCAGGGAGCAACCCCGTATTTAAACTGTTCGGTGAAGCGGTTCGGGTCAGCCGCCGCCGCAAAAGCTTCGTTTGCAAGCAGCGCAGACGACCAGTGGTGACCATGGCCCGCGCGGCTGTCACCGGGAAAGCGGGTGATGATTACATCCGGCTTGAAATTGCGGATGATCCACACCAGGTCTGAGAGTATTTTTTCCTTGTTCCAGATCAGAAGTGTTTCGTCGGCGGTTTTCGAAAATCCAAAATCGTAAGCGCGGGAAAAGAACTGTTCCGCTCCGTCAATACGTCTGGCAGCGAGCAGTTCCTGCGTGCGGATGAGACCAAGCTCCACACCCTGCTCATTGCCAATCAGGTTCTGGCCGCCGTCACCGCGTGTAAGGCTGAGATAGCCGGTGCGGTACTGCCTTTCCCTGGAAAGCCAGGCAAGAAGCCGCGTATTCTCATCATCCGGATGCGCCGCCACATATAGCACACTGCCCAGCACCTTTAGCTTCTGAAGGCCTAGGTAAATATCAGCAGAGCCGGGCGACGGTGGCAGCTGGCCGTGTGAAAAAACCGAAACGCAAAGTAGTAGCAACAGAGCAGCGGGTCGTTTCATTCGTTTGCATTGAGCCCCGAATATATAAGAGTTGTTGCTAACATGCGGCAACAAGCCGTTATTTTATGCGGGCGGTTAAATGCAGTTGAAGGGTCTTGAATTTTGCGATTACATTCGTGGCGTATTTGCGAAATGAAGCTACTGGTGTTTGATAACTATGATTCATTTACCTATAACCTCGTGCACCGGCTCGAGGCTATTCTTCATCATACGGTAGACGTATACCGTAACGACGCGATCACGCTGAACGAAGTACAGGCTTATGACCGAATAGTGCTTTCTCCCGGCCCCGGGTTGCCTGGTAACGCCGGCCTGTTGATCCCCCTGATCCGTCGATTTGCAGCGGAGAAAAAAATACTCGGAGTGTGCCTGGGGCACCAGGCCATTGCTGAGGCTTTTGGCGGAAGCCTGGTTAATCTTGAAACCGTGCACCATGGTGTGAGCAGGAACTGCCATGTAACAGACCGTGATAGTAAGCTTTTCCAGGGGTTGCCTCCTGTTTTTCAAACAGGCCGCTATCACAGCTGGGTGGTGGACGAGTCGAAACTGCCTGACGAACTGCGGGTCACCGCCAGGGACGACAATGGCTACATCATGGCACTGGAGCATCGGAATTACAGTATACAGGGCCTGCAGTTTCACCCGGAAAGCGTGCTGACACCGCTGGGTGACCAGATACTTGAAAACTGGCTGAGCGCGTGCTGAGTCCGGGTGGCCCGGTAAGTTGAGTAGTTTCAAATATAATATTGGCGAATTGAATATCAGAATGGCTGATGCACACTAGCTTACATAGTGAGGCTACTAACGGTTGTTAGTGTGCCTGCGCAGTTTTCCTTTCGCGGAAACTGAACTGTCATTTCCTGATTCCTTAACATAATTTATCTGGCATTACACTATATTTGCCTCGTGAATTACATCACCAGCCATATTAATACCCGCCTACTGCGACGTGGTTGCTGATAGGACGAGCCATTGACCGCGGCCCCTATCAGTGAATATTCTTCGGAAACTTTCATTCGGACTGGTTATCCCTTATCATTTTTCTGGCACAACGTGGAAAATAATA
>DASVBM010000044.1:0-5290 GCA_036375835.1 Chitinophagaceae bacterium
TATTATATGCAGTTCCCTTCCGAAACCGGCGATGGCGTATGGGCGGTGAACTCTTCGAAATTCGTTCCGAATTTTGACGAGAAGATGAGTAAACTCTTGGAAGACTGTCCCGCGCTGGCAAAGAAGATCGCAGCAAAAGAAAACGGCTATTTCTATGCCCAGGTATCAGTATTCCGGGAGCGACGCGCCGATGTGCTGATGACGATAATAAAGGAATACAACGAATGCCGGTAACAGAAACTCAGGGAAGAAATTAAAAAGCAACCACACTCGTGGTTGCTTTTATTTATTTAAGGATCGACCTGCTGATCACGATCCGTTGCACCTCGCTGGTACCTTCATAGATCTGGGTGATCTTCGCGTCGCGCATCAGGCGCTCTACGTGATACTCTTTCACGAAGCCGTATCCGCCGTGTATCTGCACCGCTTCCACGGTGGTCCACATCGCAGTCTCAGAAGCGAACACCTTTGCCATTGAAGAACTAAGCGAGTAGTCGAGACCATTATCTTTTTCCCAGGCAGCCTTCAGGCAGAGCAGCCGCGCCGCCTCGATACGCGTAGCCATATCCGCCAGTTTGAACTGTATTGCCTGGTGCTGGCAGATCTCCTTGCCAAAAGCTTTCCTTTCCTTTGAATATTTCAAAGCAAGTTCATATGCGCCGCTGGCAATGCCCAGCGCCTGCGATGCGATACCGATACGGCCACCGCTGAGGGTTTTCATGGCGAAGGTGAAACCAAATCCATCTGCACCGATCCTGTTCTCCTTCGGAACTTTTACGTCGTTGAAAAGAATGCTGTGGGTATCGCTGCCACGGATACCCAGCTTGTTTTCCTTTGCGGCCACTGTAACGCCGGGTGAGTTCTTCTCAACGATCAGGCAGTTGATTCCTTTGCTCCCTTTCGAAGGGTCGGTCTGCGCCATCACCAGGTACACGGAAGCCGATGACCCGTTGGTGATCCAGTTCTTTGTGCCGTTGAGCAGGTAATAATCGCCCTTATCCTCTGCAGTGGTTCGCTGTGAAGTAGCGTCACTGCCAGCCTCGGGTTCACTCAGCAGAAAAGCGCCAATATAGAGTTCGCCATCCTTGCTTCCCTGGGCGAGCGGAGTAAGATATTTTTCCTTTTGCGCTTCGTTACCATAAGCCTCCAGTCCCCAGCATACCAGGCTGTTGTTCACACTCATCGCCACACTCACGCTTGCATCGATCTTCGAAATTTCTTCCATAGCCAGCACGTAGCTGATCGTATCCATACCTGCACCACCATATTTCGGGTCTACCATCATTCCCATAAAACCGAGTTCGGCCAGTTTCATTACCTGTTCGCGGGGGAATTTCTGGTGTTCATCTCTCTCAATAACACCTGGCAGGCACTCGTTCTGCGCAAAGTCCCGCGCTGCTTTCCGGATCATCAGGTGTTCTTCACTTAATTGAAATTGCATGGTTTTGGTTTTCTGGCCGCAAAAATAACCTAACAGTTGTTAGTAGTGAAAAACAATTTCGGATATTTTGATCACGCAGGTGTTTTCCCTGGCGTCGTCCCCTGCCGCGTAACCAGCTCAACTGCAACCTGAACAACAGCCACCGGATAGAAAATTATAATATGATACCGGCTTGCAGGTTTATATCATGCGAAAGAACCGGAACCCAACTACGCTCTGCCTGGCGCTGATTGCAATCATTGGCTTACAGCGGAACTAAATGGAAATTGGTCATTAAAATATTCCTGATGCAACTGCCTTTCACCACTGAAGAGTTCCTGGAGGTTTTTCGCAGGTACAACAATACAGTCTTTCCGTTACAGGTAGTATTCTATATAATAGCGGCCTCCGTTGTTTTTGCTTTTTTAAAACCGGGAAGGCGAACTGACCAGCTCATCAATGCTATCCTTGCTTTTTTCTGGCTGTGGATGGGAGTCGTGTACCACTTCATTTTCTTTGCACCGGTGAACCCGGCAGCCTGGGTTTTCGGATCATTGTTTATTCTGCAGGGGCTGCTCTTTCTGTACTTCGGCGTACTGCATTCCAGACTCTCCTACCGGGCAACGCATTCAACAACCGGCATCCTCGGGTCGGCTCTTGTGGCCCTGGCATTGTTCGTCTATCCCCTGGCGGGATATCTTACCGGACACGTTTACCCGGCAGCGCCGGGTTTTGGCCTGCCCTGTCCTACCACGATTTTTACATTCGGATTATTGCTCTGGACGAAGCCGGTTGCGCCGCTGCGGGTTGTGGTCATCCCGCTGGCCTGGTCCGTCATCGGATTCACTGCAGCCTGGCAACTGGGTATGACCGAAGACTTTGCACTGCTGCCTGCTGCACTGCTTGCCGTAATCACCTTACTGCTGCAGAAGCGAAGGGATAACTGGGAGCAGCAGGTCACAGGGACAGCCCGCTAAAAGCATCCCGATATTTTTTTGCAGGCTACCGGGCTGATAATTATGACTGAACGCATAACGCAGGCCCACAGCGTATTTGCGCCGACGAAAATCATCTTTTTAAAGGCCCGTTAATTGACCCCGGTCATCTGGAAAGGGCAACCTGCTTGTTAGTTTTGATTTATGGCTGTAACACTGGTTTTTCCATCATACTACGAGCTCGCCGACTTCCTTTCGGTCGCGAAGAGCCCCGATATCCAGATGGATCTGCAGTCGGTTTCACTCAGCGCACCCTTCCAGCAGGAAGAGGTGCGTATGGCGCTTGCATATTATGATGCCGAAGTGAAAGAGAACACCCCTCCCGGCGGGAGGGCGTGACCTGTTTTCTGATTACCCGCTTCCCTATCTTTACGGTCATGTCAAAACGAACGGATTACATCAGTTGGGATGAATATTTCATGGGTGTGGCCTTGCTCAGCGGCCGACGCAGCAAGGATCCCAATACACAGGTCGGCGCCTGCATCGTCAGCCAGCAGAACAAGATCGTAGGCGCCGGTTATAACGGCCTGCCGGCGGGATGCAGCGACGAAGCCTTTCCCTGGGAGAAACACGGCAGCTTCCTCGAAACCAAATACCCTTATGTCTGCCATGCTGAACTGAATGCCATCCTTAATAATATCGGCATGGATCTGCGCGGTTGCCGCATTTATACTGCATTGTTCCCCTGTAACGAATGCAGCAAAGCGATTATCCAATCGGGTATCCGTGAAGTGATTTTCCTGAGCGATAAATATGACGGTACGGAGGTGTCGATCGCCAGTAAAAAAATGCTGGATACCGCCGGCGTCAGCTATCGCAAAGTAGAAGTGAAGCGCGATAAAATTGAACTCTCGTTTAACGAAGGCGACGTTTAAGACTATCCCGCTGCTGCCGGGCGAGGCAGATGAAAACTGCCGGATTTCACTCAATCAAACATTCTTATCAGTAATTTCCCTTTGTGCTCCGACAACTGAATCATACGCTGCT
The DNA here is from genome assembly GCA_036375835.1 of Chitinophagaceae bacterium. Classification (GTDB taxonomy): domain Bacteria; phylum Bacteroidota; class Bacteroidia; order Chitinophagales; family Chitinophagaceae; genus JAEZDC01. Next base: position 3,403 of record DASVBM010000044.1, read on the forward strand.
GCGCTATCGCACCCTTTATACGGACCGGATCTCCGCTCTGCCGATCGTGATCCTGATGCCGCACAGTGCATGTAACTGCCGTTGCGTGATGTGCGATATCTGGAAGGGTAACCGCAACCTGAAACAACTCACCGAAGCGGATGTATCCGGCCTCCTCGATGATCTGAAACAACTGCAGACAAAACTGGTTGTCATGAGCGGAGGAGAAGCATTACTCAACGAAAATTTCTTCTCGCTCTGCCGGATGCTGAAACAACAGGGTATCCGGGTGACGCTGCTTTCCACAGGCCTGTTACTTGAAAAACATGCGGCAGAAATTGTGCAGTGGGTAGATAATCTTATCATCTCGCTGGATGGGGATGAAGAAGTTCACGACCAGGTGCGGAATGTAAAGGGGTGCTACCGGCTCATGATGCGCGGCGTTGAAAAAATCCGGGAGATCAATCCTGGTTTCCGGATCACTGCAAGGACAGTGATACACCGTTTGAACTTCCAGGTATGGCCGGCGATTATCAGCGCGGCAAGGTCACTTGGGGTTCAGCAGATCAGTTTCCTGCCGGCAGACGTGAGCAGCACCGCTTTCAACCGCGAAGTTCAGTGGGACCAGCCGCGTCAGGAAGAAGTGATGCTTTCGGTTGCTGATCTTCCCGTGCTTCAATCCATCGTTGAAGAAATTATCTCATCGGAAAAAGAGGCGATCGACTCCCGCTTCATCGCTGAGCCTGCGGAAAAGCTCCGGAATATTTACCGTTACTATGCAGCATTGCTGCAACTGGGTGAATTCCCCGTAAACAAGTGTAATGCACCCTGGGTGTCTGCGGTGATCGAAGCCGATGGAAATGTACGCCCGTGTTTCTTCCATAAGATTTCCGGGAATATCCGCGAACAATCATTCCGCGAAATATTAAATGGCAACCCGGCGCTGGACTTCCGCCGCAACCTCGATATGGCTAAAGACGAGACCTGCAGGAAATGCGTGTGCTATCTTAATCTGCATGCTACTGCCGATCCCGGCGCTTTATAAGAGTCGCAGACAAACAGTCAGGCGGTACCAACACTGTATCTCAGCAGAATCTTCAACTGATCTGCATCATACAGGGCCCCTTTGAAAAAGGATAAATTTGCCCTTTCCCGCACATCCCCAATCCGACAGGCATGCAGTTGTTAAGCCGAAGCAAACGATTTTACCTGCTCTCGTTTTTGAAACACGATCTGAAAGCCAGCGTTACGGTTTTCTTTGTGGCACTTCCACTATGTCTTGGTGTGGCGATGGCTTCGAATACTCCTGTTATTTCGGGGTTGATTGCCGGCATCATCGGCGGGTTGATCATACCCGTCATCAGCCGATCCCAACTGAGTGTCAGCGGACCTGCAGCCGGACTCACTGCGATCTGCGCAGCTGCCATCACTCAGCTCGGCTCACTGGATGCGTTCTTTCTTTCGGTATCCATAGCAGGGCTGCTGCAGGTATTGCTGGGTGTGTTCCGGCTCGGTGGCTTTACGCAATTCATCCCCTCTGCCGTAATCAAAGGCATGCTTACAGCGATCGGCGTGATCCTGATCTCGAAACAGATCCCGCCCCTGATCGGGTACGACAAACCGGATTTCTGGTCAAACGAACTTTTCAATATCATCACGCTCGATCACGCGTTCAGCAATATCAAAAGCCTGTTCCAGCACAGCTCAAACGGGCCTTTGCTGATCTCTGCGGCCTGCTTCCTGGTACTTTATATCTGGAAACGGTTCGCGGTGACGATTATCCCGTCTTCGTTCGTTGTGGTGGCTTTCGGCGTACTGTTCGCCTGGATCCTTCAATATTCCCCGGTATTCCGGCTGCACCCTGATCAACTGGTTCATATACCGGCGGATGTTGTTTCTTCCATAGGTA
>DASVBM010000042.1:0-2178 GCA_036375835.1 Chitinophagaceae bacterium
AATCAGGCCTTCGTTCGGCAATACGGGTTAACCGGGTCGAAAATGGAAGGCGTGTATTTAAAGGATTTCTTTAAAGGGGGTGTGGCAGCGGCCAAAACTGTTTTGAGGGATTTGTTCGATAAGACGCACCTGAGAGTCAGCAGGCGCAGCAGTAAGGCCGATGGATCCGAACTCTTCCTGGAAGGTGATTACATCTGTTTCCGCAAAGGAGACCGTATATATGGATATTTCGGGACGCAGCAGGATGTTACCGAGCGAAAGCGCGCCGATCAGTCACTTCGTACAAGCGAAGAGCGCTATCGCCTCTTAGCAAACAATATGATGGACCTGGTTGCACTCCATCTTCCCGACGGCACCTATACCTATGTCAGCCCCTCCGTGGAGAAACTGCTCGGGTATTCAGTTGAAGAACTGACCGGAACGAATCCATACCGCTTGTTACACCCTGAGGATATTCAGCGGATACGCGAAGAATCGCACGAAAAGGCAGAGGCGGGTTTGACTGTTACCGAAATTGAATACCGGATCCGGAAGAAAGACGGCAGCTATATCTGGTTTTCCACCAGCACGAAACCGATTACGGATGATTCGGGCAAGGTCGTGTTGCTGCAGACGGTGTCGCGCGACGTCACGGAGCGGGTTCAAACACTTCAGCAGCTGATGGAATTGAACCACCAGAAGAATAAACTTTTTTCGATCGTGGCACATGACCTGCGCGGGCCGATCGGAAATTGTATGAGCCTGCTGGGGTTACTGGAAAGCAATCCCGACCCGGAAAAGACAGAGAAGTACCTGGGTTACCTGAATAAGAATGCCCATAGTTTGTACGACCTTCTCGAAGACCTGCTGATGTGGGCCAGCAACCAGTTGCATACAACCGCGTTCCAGCCCGTGGACCTTAATCTCGCGGGGGAAATTGATGTGGTGATCGGAAATCTTATTGAAATGGCGGCAGCGAAAAAGATATCCATATGCAACACCGTCAAAGACTCGCCTATGGGGGTCTATGCTGACAAGCATATGCTGCGCATTATATTGCGCAACCTGCTCAGTAACGCGATTAAATTCACCTATCCCGGCGGAATGATTTCGATTGGTGCGACAGAAGACGAATCGAACACGTTTATTTCCGTTGCGGATAATGGTACCGGCATCGCCAGAAAAGACCAGGCAAACCTGTTCAGCAGGTCCAGTTCGATATCTCAATTTGGTACCGGAGGTGAAAGAGGCACCGGGCTTGGGCTGAATATCTGCAGGGATTACGTAGAACGGCATAACGGCAGTATCAAGGTTGAAAGTGAAGAAGGTGCCGGGAGCAGGTTCACCATAAGCCTGCCGCGTCGCCCGGTGAGCGGAAAAGCCGATCAGGAATTGTAACCTTTTTCCTGCTGTAATACTCCATGTTACCGAATACAATGAAATATGGAGTTGAAATTATTTATCGCCGAGAATCCACGGATGGCTGAGGCCGAGGTGAATGAATGGCTGAAAAGCAGTTCGGCGCGTGTTGATCACGTCAGCCAGTCGCAAAGTGAAAAAAACGGCAGGTTTGTTTTCGTGATCTCGATCTATTACCGGGTGGCGGCGAAACAGGTCCGCCTTTCCGCTTCCCGCCCCGGCTTCTCTGTTACGGAATCGCAGCGTGAAAAATTATGAATTACCGGGATACTTGATCTGCGTTATTTATTGCTTGATAGCGGTCATTGCAAGGCACTGCACCAGTGGATAGCTTTCAGTTCCAAAATTCTGGTTATGGAAGTATTGACGCAATATGCAGTGCAGGAGATTGACTGGCCTTCGAAGACCTACATCAGTATCCGCGGTACGCGAACCTTTGACGAACTTCCGCATTTCTTCCGCGAAAGTTATATGCTGATTTATGAAGCCCTTCGCAAAGCCGGCGTGGTTCCCCTTGATATGCCGTGTGGTTTATATTATCAGGTGGATGCTGAGCACAACAGGGTGGACCTGGCCGCAGCAGTACAGGTTGAACCGGGTACTGAGAAGATCGGTTATTTTGATCGGGTAACAATCCCGGCAACAAAAGCACTGGCGGTAACGTATTATGGCCCATACGAAGCAATGCACGAGGCGTATGACGAACTGGATAAGTATACTTATGCCCACGGACTTCATAAACAACTGGTGGTAGAAGAGTATTTTTCTGATCCGTCAACC
>DASVBM010000037.1:0-3000 GCA_036375835.1 Chitinophagaceae bacterium
TATTACCTTGTCATTGAAACCAATCTTCAACCACTCCGGATGCAATTGCTGAAACAATAATCAGCTTACCTGTCATCCTTCCAGACCAGGCGGATATGCCTCGCCTTTTCATAAAAGTCACTGCATTTGCCATCGCCCGTACCCCTGATTCCGCCGGAGGGCGCACAGATATAGCTGCATTTACCGTCAACGGCCACTATGTACTGGTCACAGCAATCTGCTGTAATTAAATATACTTTCCGGCCGTTGTATTCATATTCATCGATCTGTGCGGGAGGATTCCATTTAGGCTGAGACCTGATCTCGCTGATCTTCGCGCGGATACAGGAAGGCGTCAGCCGGTTGCTGCAGGAAGAAAACATCAGCAGGAGGATCAGACAGGCGGAAAAATATTTCATATAAAAAGATAATGTACCACGAAGATAACAGCGTTTACCGCTTTTGCCTGATCGTCTCCCGAGCCGGCATTCCGCTTATCTTTGACGGCCCGGATGGAAAAAACAAACTTCATCGACCATATCAGGATCTTCTGCCGAAGCGGCCATGGTGGCCCCGGCGCAAGGCATTTTATGCGCAATAAGCTCACCGCGAAAGGAGGCCCCGATGGCGGAGACGGCGGGCGCGGAGGCCATATCATCCTTCGTGGCAATACACAGTTATGGACGTTGCTGCACCTGCGTTATCATAAGAATGTACTTGCCGGGAATGGTGAGCCCGGCAGCAAGAACAACTCTACCGGCCGCGATGGCAGGGACGTCATCATCGAGGTTCCGCTTGGCACTGTTGCCAAAAACGAAGAAACCGGCGCAGTGGAAGCCGAAATACTCGAACATGGTCAGGAGATCATCTGGCTGCGCGGCGGCCGCGGGGGACTTGGAAATTCGAACTTTGCCACACCTACCAACCAGGTGCCGGATCATGCCCAACCCGGTGAGCCGGGAGTTGAAGGATGGAAAGTCCTTGAATTAAAAGTACTCGCAGACGTGGGACTGGTAGGATTTCCGAATGCGGGCAAATCCACTTTGCTCTCGGTAATCACCGCCGCCAAACCCAAGATTGCCTCTTACGCATTTACCACCCTGACACCACAACTCGGAATGGTGGAATACCGCGATGGAAAAAGTTTTTGCATTGCGGACCTGCCGGGTATTATCGAGGGCGCCGCAGAAGGCAAGGGCCTCGGGCATCGCTTCCTGCGGCATATCGAACGCAATGCGGTGCTGCTATTCCTGGTACCGGCTGACAGCACAGATCATAGAAAGGAATTCGAAATTCTGCGCAAAGAACTGGAAGAGTACAATCCTGAAATGCTCCAGAAGGATTTCGTGATAGCTATCAGCAAAAGCGATATGCTGGATGATGAATTGAAAGCCGCCATCGAAAAGGAACTGCCTGCCGGTATTCCGCATATATTCATTTCATCCGTGGCGCACAAAGGACTTGCCGAATTAAAAGACCTGTTGTGGCAAACGCTGAACAAACAGATTCAATGACAAAACCGACGATACATACCTTATTATCCCCGCGGTTACTGGATATATATGATATCACCGACAGCATCGTAGTCATTATAGACGTGTTTAGGGCAACTTCCACGATCGCCACTGCGCTGTATAACGGCGCGGTGCGGGTTATACCCGTGGATACAGTGGAAAAATGCATCGAGCTCGGCAAAAAGACCGGTGGCATTACCGCCGGGGAGCGCGATGGTAAAATCATCGAAGGACTTGCACATGGAAACTCGCCTGCGGAGTATCCACGTGAATTCATCGAAGGGAAAACGCTTGTCCTCACCACGACCAACGGCACCCGGCTACTGCATATGGCATTACTGAATGGTGCTTCCGAAGTGATCACCGGTTCATTTCCCAACCTCAGTGCAGTCTGCGATCACCTGCTGAAAGAAAAGAAAAACGTCATTCTGGGATGCAGTGCCTGGAAGGACAAGTTCAATATCGAAGACACCCTTTTTGCCGGTGCGGTTATCAGTCATATAAAAGACGCTTTCAGCGTGCATTGCGACAGCAGCCTGATGGCGGAAGAACTGTATAACCTGCATCGCAATGACATCCGGCAGTTTGTCCGGCGCACCACGCACTGGCACCGGCTTGCGAAATTCGGCCTGGAAAAGGATCTCGAGTTCTGTGTAACCGCCGACGTGGCTAATGTCCTGCCCCTCTATAATAATGGCGATCTTATTGCAGGTTAAGGTGTTAAAAAACATCTGCTGGCCTGCATGTTAACAAAACAGGCTGTTTTCTATTTGTCCGGCTGGATTAAATGCCATTACTTTTGCAGATTGCCCATTTCTGAACGACAGCACTGGAATTTGGGATTTCCTAAAATGGAATTTTTTAAGTGAATGGCCTTACCACACCTGATCAAGTACATTTATAACAACGGCACCGATGAAGTAATCCGCCGTGGAAAAAAAATCCATGCCATCGGAAATGTTGAGCTGGTTGAATACGATGACCTCACCGGCTCTGTTACCTTCCGCGTGAAGGATGACAGCTATTCTACTTACTATAAGGTGTATGTCAGCAGGTTTAAAGAACTGAAAGATCTTTCGATCCGCTGCGGCTGCCCATATAACCTGGGCGAGATATGCAGGCATGAAGCTGCAGCGCTGTTCCAGCTGCAGGACATGGTAGACAAAAACCAGCTTGGCGAAAAAGAAGTACTCTACGACCAGCGGCATACGGTAATTAAGATGAAGCAGCTGGATCTGAAAATGATCAAGCTGATCTCCGCCCAAAGCTCCATGAAGGAAGCTGAAGAATACCTGCGGGGCAACAGGGCAAATATCATCTCCGCAAAGGATGAAAGGGTAGATGCAGAACTCGAGTTCGGCGGCTCCCGGTACAACGTCGTAATCCAGAAAAACGAAGAACGGAACTTCGATACGAGCTGCAATTGTGATTCTGAAACCACGCACCCGCTTTGCGTTCATAAAACCATTCTCCTGCTTCAGTTGCTGCACTCATTCGGACCGAATTA
>DASVBM010000032.1:0-11893 GCA_036375835.1 Chitinophagaceae bacterium
TCCGGAAGCCCTTCAGCAGCCACCTGGACGCAACTGACTGCTACGGTATCCAATGGTCACACCAGTGGCTATGCAAGTACCTGGACTGCTTCAGGTAATATCAGCCTGAACGGAATCTCAGGAACAAATGTGTACATCGCATTCAAGTACGAAGGAGCAGATCCGGCAACCGGAACGAAGAAGACTACCACGTATGAAATTGATGACGTGAAAGTGGTGGGTAACTAACGCACTTAATCAATAATTGAATAGAAGCAATGAGGCCGTCTCAATACAATTTGAGACGGCCTTTTGTTTTTCAATCCTGAACCAGGAAAACGGGTACCGGTTTCTTCCTGTTCCTGGTCTTTATTCCTGGCGGTTAATGCGTTTCCAGGCGGCTTTTTCTTTTTAGTTCTTCAAAAAGATCGGGTCCAACGCCTGTTTGCCGGAACCACTCCGGGAAAGCCCCGAAGTAATACCATGTTTTGAATTCAATTACCATTGCGCTACCCGTTAGTCACCCTTCGTTTACCCCAGGGGTAAACGAAGGGTAAACGAGCTCCGAACCTGGCCTTATCTCTTCGTGGTTCAAACCCCGATCTCACCCGGCGCTTGAGCTGTTCAAACAACTAAAGATCCTGCCCTTTTGACAAAGCCACAGCCGTCTCAGCAGTGGAAACCATGATGAATCGAGTAAACAAGGGATCATCTCACCAGCCTGAACGTGAGCGTCTCTTCCCTGCTGATAATCTGCAGCAGGTATACGCCGGAAGAAAGTAATGGTAGCGGGAATTCATTGAACTGCTGGGAAATAATGACGGGGACAGCGGTTTCCCATACCCGGGCGCCGATGCTGTTATACATCACCATCTTTACCTCCGTCAGGTTTTTTCCGGATCGGAAAATGATCTGCTGGCGGAAGGGATTCGGCCATACCCTGAAGCCTTTGAACACGACCGGTGGCGGGGGAGGGGGCGGTGGATTGACAACCACGGCGCTGGTATCGCCGTCTTTCAGCACAAACTTCGAGGATACGGGGTAGTGATCCGAAGTGGTGTGCGAAAGGTAATCCGGTACCACTTCCACAACGTCCTGGCGAATGTCCGCGGAGCCGGGCACGTACATGCTGTCCATTTTCAGGTTCGCGATCTGGTGATCAATTACGTTGCTGTAGTTGATGGTGGAACGTTCGCCGGCGCGTTCTGCCGGCAGCGTAAGGGAGTAGTAGGATGCCGTGTCGGAAGGCAGCGAATCGCGAACAAAAACGTCGTAAGGCGAAACGGTATAACCGCTGATACTGCCTTCCAGCTCGTCGTTCAGGTCGCCGAAAATGATTAGCGGGCGCGCAGAGAAAAACGGGTCCAGTGTGTCTTTCAGCTCGATTGCCGCATCGCGCCTTCGACTGTAATCGGTAGCGGTCGATCCTGCCTTTGCATGGATCAGGATAAAGCTGATGTTCCGTTTCTTTCCATTCTTGGTTACGTTGGCATTGAAGAGGTAAGGAAACCTCCCGCTCGAGAAATTGTAATACGCGTTGCTGCCGTTGTTCAGCATCGCCCGGGTATGGATATTCGAAAAAACAGACCTGCGGTAAACAAAAGCCAGTTTCTGTGCAGAGCTCCAGTTAGGTGAAATCGGGGAGGGCGCGGCGCTGGCAAAGCCGGAGACATAAAATCCATAAGCCGGCCCCAGTGAATCTACTACCCGCCGCAGGCGCATCGTGTCCACCACCTCCATCAACCCGTAGATGTCGGCATTAAGATATCGCATCACCCTGACTACGTTCTGTTCCTGCAGGTTCTCATTACCAGGTCCGTTTGAATAGGAACCGAACCATTCTATGTTCCAGTTGACCACAACCAGCGTATCGCTTTGAGCGCGGGCAGTCAGAGAAAGCATCGGAAGGATGATTATGCAAAATAGTTTTCGCATCGGGCGGGTGATCATCTCACGAAGATAGGCGCTGGCAGCGAAGCCGGAACTGCCGCCGGTCATGAGTCCGGCAACCGGAATGAAGGCGCCGGAGACCTGAAACGCATTGCTGCGGCATAGGACCGCGATGTTGAAATCAATTTCTTTCATCGGTCGTCAAAAGCAGTGTCAATGCTTTATCTTGCATCCTCTTATACATGCGTATGAAGCATTTACCCATCGATCCCAGGCTTTTTACCGAGAACAGGAAACGTTTCGTGAAAGCGATGAAGCCGAACAGTATTGCGATTTTTAACAGTAACGATGAACTGCCTACCAATGGAGACCAGTTGTACCGTTTCTGGCAAAACAGCGACCTGTACTGGCTTTGCGGCATTGAGCAGGAAGACACGATGGTGGTTTTATTTCCCGACAACCCCGATCCGAAATACCGCGAAGTGCTGGTACTGGTGCGGCCGCAGGAACTGAAGGAGAAATGGGATGGTAAACGCCTCAGGGATCATGAAGGGAAAGCCATCTCCGGTATCAATACCGTTGTCTGGCTGGACAGCCTCGATGCCATGCTTCAGACCTGGATACACCTGGCAGACACCATCTATCTCAACACGAATGAGAACGACCGCCGGGCAATCAACCTTGTCGACACCAGGGACTACCGTTACGCGCAGGAGATACAGCGCCGCTATCCCTTGCATCAGTATGAGCGTTCGGCGAAGATCCTGCGTGAACTGCGCGCGATCAAGACGAAATATGAAATAGACGTAACGCAGACCGCGATCGATATAACTGAAAAAACCTTCCGCAGGCTGCTGGGCTTTATCCGCCCGGGAGTAATGGAGTATGAAATAGAAGCAGAGATCCTGCACGGCTTTATCAGCAACCGCGCAAGCCGGGAGGCTTACGGAAGCATCGTGGCCAGTGGCGACAGGGCGCGTACCCTGCATTATGTTTCGAACAACCAGGAGTGTAAGGATGGCGAGCTGGTACTGATGGATTTCGGCGCGTATTACGGTGGCTATTCGGCAGACCTCACGCGTACCGTGCCGGTGAACGGGAAGTTTACCAAACGCCAGAAGCAGGTGTACAATGCCTGCCTGCACCTGCACAATTACGCGAAAAGCATCCTGAAGCCGGGTATCAGTATCATTGACTATACTGAAAAAGTCGGCGACGAGGCAACCGTACAGTTCCGGAAGATCGGCTTGCTCACCAGCGCAGACGTAAAGAACGAAGACAAGGAGAACAGGGCCTACCGTAAATACCTGTATCACGGTATTTCACACCACCTGGGCATTGACGTGCATGACCTCGGCACGAGGATATTCCCGGTACGCGAAGGAATGTTGTTCACGGTTGAACCGGGTATCTACATCGAGGAAGAGCAAATGGGTATCCGGATTGAAAATAACATCTGGGTGAGAAAAGGCGGGAATAACGTGGACCTCATGAAGAACATACCGATTGAGGCCGACGAGATTGAAAGACTGATGAGAAAATAAGCAGGTAACTTCCACGCACAGATGAAGCAGATCCCGAACATATTTACTGTACTCAACCTTTTTTTCGGATGCCTCGCCATTGTCGCGATGCTGCAACCCGGGCTGACCACCACCATCGATGACCAGAATGGGTTGCAGGTAATCATTCTTCCGGAGAACATGTACCTGGCTTCGGTCTTCATCGGCATAGCGGCGGTGATAGATTTCCTGGACGGTTTTGTAGCCAGGCTGCTGAAGGCGACCAGCCCGCTTGGCGCCCAGCTCGACTCGCTGGCTGACGTGGTGAGTTTTGGCGTTGCACCCGGCATGATCGTTTTCCAGTTCCTGCGCTGGAGTTTTGCGCAGCAGGATGATGGTCTTGATGTATCCATGTTCGCCGTTTTACCGGCATTCATTATCCCCTGCGCAGGTGCTTACCGTCTCGCGCGTTTCAATGTAGATCCCGGCCAGTCTTACGGATTTAAAGGTGTACCCATTCCGGCGGCCGGAATCCTGGTAGCCTCCTTCCCGCTCATCTACTGGTACAGCGACCAGGCCTGGGCAATTAAACTGCTGGCGAATGAGTGGTTCTGGTATGCGATTATATTCCTGGTCAGCTACCTCATGGTATCTTCGTTGCCGATGCTGGCGCTGAAATTCAAAGGGGCCAGCTTCAGGAAGCTGATGCCTTTCATCCTGCTGGCGGTAATCGCCGTAGCGGCGGCTGTAGTTACCGGCTGGCTGGCGGTACCGGTTACCTTCATTGCTTATGTTATCGTTTCATTGATCTATAAACCAAAGGACCATGACTTATAATGTGCAGATAAAAGTGATGCCGCTGAAAGACCTGCTGGATCCACAGGGTAAAGCTGTTCTTGGCGGACTGAAGAACCTCGGAATCGACAAGGTTTCAGACGTGCGTATCGGCAAACACATCACCCTGCAGGTGGAAGCCGCGTCGGAAGGAGAAGCCAAACAACTGGCGGAGGAAGCCAGTAAAAGACTGCTTGCCAACCCGGTAATGGAGTTCTACGAAATTGAAATGGTGAATTAATCATTCTAACTGAAGCACTGCAGGAGAGAACAACCTCCTGTCCCTGCTGCAGCCACTCAACAAAATGCTCTACCTCGTTCCCACACCTTTGGGCAACCTGAAAGATATTACGCTGCGCGCCATTGAAGTGCTGCAGTCTGTTGACGTGATACTTTGCGAGGATACCCGAACGTCGTCAAAGCTCCTGCAGCACTACAACATACAAAAACCACTTTCTCCTTACCACCAGCACAACGAACACAAGATCGTTTTACACATCGTTCAGCAGTTGCAGGGCGGGAAGACAATGGCGCTGATCACCGATGCGGGCACGCCCGGCATATCGGATCCGGCTTTCCTCCTGGTGCGCGAGTGTGTGCGCAACGATATCAAAGTGGAATGCCTTCCCGGCGCCACGGCTTTTGTCCCGGCACTGGTAAACAGCGGTATCCCTTCCAACCGGTTTGTGTTTGAAGGCTTTCTCCCCCTGAAAAAAGGAAGGCAGACCCTGATGAAACAACTGGTGGAAGAGGAACGCACGATGGTGTTTTATGAAAGCCCGGTTCGCCTGGTAAAAACACTGGAAGAATTCATAACCTGGTTTGGCGGGTCAAGGATGTGTTCGGTGAGCCGCGAGCTGACAAAGATGTTCGAAGAGAATAAACGGGGTACGCTGCGCGAGGTTTGCGATTATTTTAAACAAAAGGCTGTTAAAGGCGAGCTGGTGATCATAGTTGCCGGTAAAGAATAAGAGGTTCATTAACAAAACCGGCGGTATACAATGGCTAACATTGTAAGTCAGAATCTCCCGGGCACAGGCTGCCCTTCATTCACAACATAGAGGCTAACATGAATAAAGTTTTATTATCCGTTTTGTGCATGTTCACACTGTCTGTTCTCCAGGCCCAGCCGGGAAGATGGCAGCAAAAAGTGAGTTATGATATGGACGTTCAGTTGAACGTGGAAACCAACATCCTCACCGGTAAACAGCAGATCACCTACTGGAATAATTCTCCCGATACCCTCGACAGGGTTTTCTTTCATTTATACTGGAACGCTTTTCAGCCCAACAGCAGCATGGACGTGCGCAGCAGGGAACTGGGTAAGCTGGCTACCCGCCAGGACCGCAAGGGTAATCCTGTAATGGACTGGGACAGAAGGGTAAAAGACACTATCATGAAACTGAAGCCTTCGGAAACCGGTTACCAGCAGGTGAAAAAGGTGATCATCAACGGCAGGCCGCAGCGAACCCTGGTGCATGAAACCATTCTGGAAGTAATACCCGATAAAGCGATATTGCCGGGGAGCAAAACGATCATCGCCCTGGAATTTGAAGCGCAGGTTCCGGTTCAGATTCGCCGCGCCGGCAGGGACAATGCCGAAGGTGTCCGGTACAGCATGAGCCAGTGGTATCCGAAACTGGTGGAGTACGACCAGGACGGCTGGCACCCGCAACCCTATATTGCAAGGGAGTTTTATGGTGTATGGGGTGATTACAACGTGAAGATCACTTTAGACGATCGTTACATGGTGGCCGCTACCGGCGTCCTGAAGAATGCTCAGCAGCCTGGTTACGGCTACGCTGTGCCGGGTGTTATGGCGCCCGCCCCGAATACGAATCCGAACAGGACTTTCACCTGGAATTTCGCGGGCAGTAATATTCATGATTTTGTATTCACCGCCGACCCCGATTACAAACAGGTTTCTGCTAAACCGCGCAAAGGCCTCACGCTGCGCGTGGTGTACCAGTCAAAGAATCCAAAGACAGACAGTGCCTGGCAGAACGTGTTGTGGATGGCGGGCAAGGTCTTGCCCTTTATCGAGCAGCAGTTTGGCAGGTACCCCTGGCCCGAATACGCCTTTATTCAGGGAGGTGATGGAGGGATGGAATACGCAATGGCTACCCTCATGAACGGTCCGGGTATCGAAACAGCGGTGCATGAATGGATGCATTCCTGGTACCAGCATCTGTTTGGCACCAACGAAAGCCTGTATCCCTGGATGGACGAGGGCTTCGCTACCTACGCCGAAGACCTTGTCATGGATCATTACCTGCGGAATTTCGCCAACCAGTCGCCTTTCATAAATGATTCTATCCGCGCTGCTAACCTGAAAGCGATTGCAGAGCGCGACAACATGAATCCTGCCGTGCATGCGGGCAGCTATAAAAGATATTACGCGCTTCAGAAGAGCCCTTACGAAGAACCGATGAGCACCCACGCGGATCACTACAACACCAACTTCGCTTATACAGAGGCATCTTATTTTAAAGGCGCGGTATTCCTCGAACAGCTGGGGTATATTATCGGGGCAAAGGTTCGCGACAGCGTTTTGCTGGATTATTACCGCAGCTGGGGCTTCAGGCATCCGCGCCCCGACGATTTCCTGCGGCTCGCGGAAAAGCGAAGCGGGCTCGTGCTGGACTGGTATAAAGAATACTGGGTGAACAGCACCAAATCCATCGATTACACCATCGGAAACATCGACGTGGTGAATGGCGGCACGCGCATCACCCTGCGCCGGTTAGGGAAAATGCCCATGCCGATCGACGTGCTGCTGACATTTAAAGATGGAAGCAGGGAAATGCATTATATCCCGCTAGACCTGATGTACGGTGAAAAGCAGGCGGAAGACAGCATTCCCAGGGTAGTACACGAGGCCTGGCGCTGGACACATACCGAATATTCATTTGAAACGAAGCGGAATCTCCGCGACCTGAAGTCGGTAGAGATTGACCCGAGCGGACGGATGGCGGATACAGACAGGAGAGCGCTGGTGATACCGGACTGAATGCAAGGCGGGAGGCTGGAGACGGGAGGCTGGAGGCGGGAGAACTGGTTACCCGATCATCTGCCGTACAACCGGTTAATGGCTTCCACGCGATTGCTCACGTGCAGCTTCTCGTAGATGTTGTATACGTGTTTACGCACCGTTTCCTGGCTGATGCAGAGTTCGGCGGAGATTTCCTTGTACAATAATCCCTTGGCGAGGTGTTCCAGGATCTCGCGCTCACGCGGGGAGAGCTCTTCAAGACCCTTGTCTTTCTTTTCCTGGAATGTAGTCACCACCTTGCGGGCTATCTGGCTGCTCATTGGCGCGCCGCCTTCGTACAATTCTTTGATCGCTTCAAGAAGTTTGGCAGGCTGTGTTTTCTTGAGAATATAACCGCTCGCGCCTGCTTTCAGCGCATCGAAGATCTTGTCGTCTTCCTCGTACACGGTACACATCAGGTAGAGTACAGATGGCTGAAGGGGCTTCAGTTTCCGGACACAATCAATCCCGTTCAGGCCGTTGCCCAGGTTGATATCCATGAGCACCACATCCGGCAGCACATCGGGAATGTCCTTGATGGCGTCTTCCGCGCTTGCATACGAACCGACCCATTCAAAATTATCATCCAGCCGCAATACCTCTTCCAAAGCATTGAGAATACCGGGATTATCTTCAACTATTGCAACTCTGATCGACATACAAACAAGGTCTGTAAACTGTAAATTTACACAATACTACTTAGAGGTGAGCAGAATTCCCGTTCAGCGGGATCTTGATCATGATGGTGGTACCGTTTTTTCCGCGTATATCAAGCTCGCCGCCAACGTGCTCGATCCGCTCGCGCATATTGCGGATACCATTCTTGAAAGGTAATACGTCTTCGCTGTTGAATCCTTTTCCGTTGTCCTTGATGGTGAAAATCAGTTCATCCCGCACCTGCACGGTGAAATTCACCGCATCGGCGTGCGCGTGTTTGATGATGTTACTGAAACACTCCTTGATCACCATGAAAATGTTCCGGCGTTTCTCCCCGCTGATCTCGATCATCGGTATCTGCGGGGGAATGTTGATACTTAACTTGAGGTTGTATGGTTCCAGGTAGTCTACCATGTGACTCCGGATATAGGCAAGGAGGTTCGGCAGTGTATCGTTCCGGGAATTGATGGACCAGATGATCTCGTTCAGGTTATTCACCAGTTCGTTCGCGTTCGAAGAAATCTTGTTCAGCTCGTCTTTGTTGTCGCGCTTTACCAGCGCTATCTCGCTGAGCAGCCGGATAGAGGTGAGGCCGGAACCAATATCATCGTGTATCTCTTTGGCGATGCGGTTTCTTTCATCAACGCGTGATGAGGCGATCGCCAGCACTTTCTCGAGCTCCTTTTTTTCGTTTTCCAGCTGCAGTTTCTCGATGTCTTCCAGCTTCTGCAACTCCTCGGCCCGTTCTTTCTGGCCCAGCGCGAGGCGGAAACAGAAAAGGTTCATCAGGATGCCGGCATGATACAGAACAACGATGCCGCCGATCTTCGAGAGCAGGTACTGGCGGTCATTGAAGAATGTTCGCTGCAGTATGATCACCAGTACCACGAAGGCGAGCGAGAGTATGCCCAGCGATATATAACGCGCCAGCTGCCGCTGTTTCGAGTATACGCTGATGGCAATGTACACGCCGGCGACCAGCAGCCCGATGGTTACCGCATTCAGCAGCGCCTGGTTCAGTGGATAAAGCCTGTCGGAAAAAGCGGTGAATGGCAGCACGCAGCAATAGACCATCAGTGCGATGATCACCGTTCTGATAAAGGAAAATACCTCCGGCCGTTTGCTGCGCAGCTCCAGGAACTGCACTACGAATACCAGCTCGAATATATAACCCAGCATCTGCAGCCAGTTCCGGAAGAAAGCGGAGTACCGGTGCCACCAGTCCTGGTAGTAAAAATTGTCTGCGAACACAACGGTAAAAAACAGCAGGAAGCTGACCGCGAACAGGCTGTTATACAGGTATTCACTCCGTTTATTCAGGTAGAATTTCAGGAAGGAATAACTGAACAGCATAAACATCATTCCTGCCATCAGGATCGTGAGAACGCTGTAGGTGAAATTCGGCTGGATGAATTCGCGCAGCATCAGGTCGTTGATAGCGGTAGGATGGGCTACCGCCGGCTTCCACTCAGTCCAGTTATAGTAACGCAGGTCGGGTTTGATGATGAATTGCTCCCGTACCCCCCTGCGCAGCTGCAGCGGAGCCAGGGTGAGGCTCGAACTCAGTGAAATGGCCCGGAAGGCGTCGCGTGACACGATTTCTGTGAATCGCCCCGTGGTGTCGCGGTGGAAAATTGACGCGTTCACCATTTTCCCGGGGTAAAAATAAACCGTGCGGATTTCGTCTTCCGTGTTATTGAGCAGTTCCAGCAGGTAATACCTGGGACGGGAGAAATTCGTTTTGTCAGGCTGTTCCGCTGAACCGGTGAAAACGGCAGGGTCAATTGCCGCAGTACCGGTCTCCTGCACGGGCTCCCATGTTTTCATCAACCCGGTCAGTTTCACATAGTCTTCAAATGAGCCGACGTTCAGTACGGAGTCCTGTGCATATGCAGTAAAACCTGAGAAGACCAATAGGGGTAACAGAAATTTGATCACCAGCCTCATTAACGGGTTATGTGAAATGAAGATACGTAATTCAGCGCGCTATTTCGCTACGTGCAGGAGGTACTTCTCATGGAAATAAGGCTCGCGGAACAGTTCTTCAATGGCTACTACCCGCGGGCGCAAACCACTGTCTGAGATTTCCTGCGCAAGGTCGCCGCCTTTCAACCCGAACAACCCGTTCCGCACTTCGATGTTCTGTCCCTTTCTCAGCAGCGGGCTGGCCCATCGCCAGAGGTCTTTCAATGGCGCCACGGCACGGGAGACGGTGAAGTCGAACTGCCTGTTTTTGATTTCTTCTACGCGGATGTGCTGCGTGGTTACGTTCCTGAGCCCGATAGCGTCGGCGACTGCATTGACTACCTTCAGTTTTTTACCGATACTGTCTACCAGGTGAAACTGAACTTCGGGAAAAAATATTGCCAGCGGAATACCGGGAAAGCCCCCGCCGGTGCCGATATCGATGATCTCCATCCCCGGTTTAAAAGACGCTACCGCCGCAATGCTGAGCGAATGCAGTACGTGCAGGTAGAGGCTGTCGATATCCTTGCGGGAAATGACGTTGATCTTCTCGTTCCACTCGCGGTAAAGCGGTTCCAGCGCGGCAAACTGTTCAACCTGGGTTGGAGTGAACTCGGTAAAATATTTCAGGATAATATCCATGCTGTTCAAAGATAATGTAGAAGCGGTTCAGCGCAGTTTAGCTCCAGGTTTTCTTCGGCTGCTTCCAGAGCACAGGTACAAACAAAACATAGTAAATGAACAACCAGATGTCGAACAGGATAAAGAAAGGCCAGAGGTCTGCCTCATTCAGCTTTTTCATGCCCTTGTAAAGGATGATCCCCTGCAGAATGGCCCGAAACCCGAATACAGCCAGTGGTAACCACCACCACTTGAACAGGAGCATACTGGCTACAAGCAGCGGCAGTAACACCACCTGCAGTGTGGTGTAAAATCCAAGCAGGAATTTGAATTTCGGTTTATAGTATTTCGCGGTGGAGTAATGCCGAAGTTTCTGCGCCCACCAGTGGCTCCATTTCTTTTTGGGTTCGCTCATCGTGTGGGCTTCCGGGTCTATCACGATCCCGGTATTGTGTTTATTCGCCACCTTGTTGATGAACAGGTCGTCGTCGCCACCCGGTATCTGGTTCAGCGCAGAAAAACCTTTGTTGCGGAAAAAGAGATCTTTCTTATAGCTCAGGTTGCGGCCTACCCCCATGTAAGGCATACCCGCCAGCGCATAAGACAGGTATTGCAGCGCCGTGTGAAATGTTTCAAACCGGATCAGCTTGTTCAGTAAACCCGGCTTCTTAAAATAGGATCCGTAGCCGAGCACGATCTCTGTGCCTTCACGGTAGCCATCCTGCATCAGGTAGATCCAGTTCTCGGAGGCGGGAACACAATCTGCATCGGTGAGCAGGACGATCTCGTTCTTCGCTGATTTTATTCCAACGCTCAAAGGGAACTTTTTACCGGCGATCAGCTTTGCTTCCTGGGTGAGCGGTATGACGTTTAGTTTTTTAAAACTCTTCTGGAATTCCTCAAGAATATATTTGCTTTCGTCTACCGAGTTGTCGTTCACCACGATCACCTCGTGCGTGGTCCGGTATTGCTGAACCAGCACGCCGGGAAGGTTACGCGTAAGGTTTCCGGCTTCGTCACGCGCGCAGACGATCACCGACACGGGATGTTCCATGTGTTCTGCTTTCGGCCGCGGCCGGTAATATGCGAGTCTCCGGAAGAAGAAAAGATAATAGAACAGCTGTGCTGCCACGGCAGCGCAGAATACTGCAAACACAATATCACCAACAAAGGCAGGGATGACCATCGGGCAAAAATAGCGTTTGGGCCTGCATCCGCAGGGGAGTTTGTCACAGTTGTGGGTAAGTATTGGCGGATGGTGGAATAGCCTAGGGCTTATGGCGCATGGCTTATGACGCGATAGAGGTGTTGGGATATTTCAATGGCTGTCTCCGCGGATAATAAATGAAACTCATCCTCCATTTTCTGTTTTTATTTCAAGCCAACGAAACATCCTGGTTCCATATCATACATT
>DASVBM010000028.1:0-6441 GCA_036375835.1 Chitinophagaceae bacterium
CACCTCTATACGGTAAATATACCGGTCTGCCTGTCCGCCTTTTTCAGACTTCGGGAATTTTTCCTTGAGTTCGCGGTACAGTTCAAGCGCTTCCTTATTCTTGTTTTCGGTTTCCAGCAGTTGCGCCGCACGGAAAAGGAACTCGGATGAATTCGCTTCTTCCTCGGGGAAATGACGGGCGGCTTTCTTATACAGATCCACTGCCTTGTCCTTGTTTCCTTTCATTGAATAGGCGTCGGCGAGCCTGCCCCAGGCGTTGGCCTGTATCAGCTTCGAATCGGTATCAAAATCCTCCAGGTATTTGATGGCGTTATCGTAGTCTTCGAGGCGCAGATAACTCACACCGGCATAATAACGTGCGAGGTTACCGGTTGCAGTACCACCATAATTTTTGATCACGTATACGAACCCCTTGTTTACAGAATCGCCGTTCAGGGCTTTCTGCAGTGAATCGGCGCGGAAGTATTCCTCAGCTACGAAGATGGCTTCACGGGCTTTTTCCTCTTTGGGTTTGACCACGTATTCCTGGTATGCATACCAGCCGCCGATTACAACGATGATACCGATCGCTACCGAGGTGATGACCTTCTGATTCTGTTTCCAGAAAGCATCCAGCCTGTTGATGGCATCCGGCGTTTCAGTATGCTCTTTTCTCTTGTCGCTCATTTCAAATGGAGATTATTGTTTATGGGGAGTTTTTAGTCAACTATAAAAGGATAGTTCTGGTCGATGTAAACGTCCTTCAGCACCTCGCTGTCGTCAGGCCATGGGCTTTCTTCTGCAAAGCGGACACTTTCTTCCACCACCGCGTTGATGCGCTCATCAATAGCACGGATTTCCTCTTCAGTGGCGAATTTATTTTGTTTAATCGTAGAAAGCACCATCGCAATAGGATCCTTGGCCTTGTATTCTTCCACTTCTTCTTTCGTGCGGTATTTCTGCGGGTCTGAGATGGAGTGTCCTTTGTAACGGTAGGTTTTCAGTTCTATCAGCGTCGGCCCGTCGCCTTCACGCGCTCTTTTCACCGCTCTTGCGATTCCTTCATGCACCGTTTCCGGGGTCATGCCATCCACTTTGTCGGCAGGCATCTCGTATGCGTCTGCGAGTTTGTAGATATCCAGTACGTTCGAAGTCCTTTCCACCGATGTACCCATTGCATAGTTGTTGTTCTCGCAGATGAATACTACCGGCAGTTTCCAGGTCATAGCCAGGTTAAATGTTTCATGCAGCATACCCTGCCTTGCAGCGCCGTCGCCGAAAAAACAAAGTGTTACATTATCGGTGCCGCGGTATTTCTCGGCAAATGCCAGTCCTGCGCCCGTACCGATCTGTGCACCGACGATACCATGCCCACCGAAAAACCTGTTCTTTACATCAAAGAAGTGCATGCTTCCACCCTTACCCTTTGCGCATCCTGTTGCCTTACCATAAAGTTCGGCCATACAGGCGTTGGCGCTGGTGCCCTTGGCAAGCGCGAGGCCGTGGTCGCGGTAAGCGGTGATAAACGGGTCTTCCGGGCGGGTGGCTGTCATACAACCGGCGGCGATCGCTTCCTGCCCTACATACGCGTGGAAAAAGCCGCGGATCTTACCTGCCATCTTGTACATTTCTTCTGCCTTCAGCTCAAACTGGCGTATCAGCTGCATCAGTTCGTACCAGTACAGATATGTTTCCTTCGAAAAGCGTGTGGCCACTCTGAAAAATTTGAGCGGCAAATATAGTACAATGTGCCAATTACACAATCGGCGGCTTTTCCTTGTTCAAATGATAAAATTCCTTCATAGGCTGATCAAATGACCTGGCGCTTAGCGGCGTTTCCGCTGGGCATCCTATTTTAAGTTGCTGCGGCGGAACGGAGTTTTTATATTGCAACTTTAACCACGCCAGACTAATGGAAACTAAAACACCGCTTTATTATTCGGAGTACCTGCATCTAGACAAGATTCTGAACGCCCAGCACCCCAAAAGTGCGGAAGGGGGCAAAGCTGCCGCGCACGAGGAAATGCTGTTCATCATCGTGCACCAGGCTTTCGAACTCTGGTTCAAACAGGTGCGCCACGAACTTTCGTCGATCATTGATTCCCTTCATAAAGACCGCATCGATGACAATACCGATGAAATGAGCATGATCGTCCAGCGGCTCTACCGCATCATCAAGATCATCCATCTCATGAATGACCAGTTTGAAGTGCTGGAAACCATGAAGCCACTGAACTTTCTCGATTTCCGTCGTTACCTCTACCCTGCCTCGGGTTTCCAGAGCAAGCAATTCAGGATGGTGGAAGCCATGCTTGGACTGAAAATGGGAAACCGCCATATGCCGGAACACTACAAAAATGTAAAAGCGCACGCGGGTGGTTTCCGGCAGGCTGACTATGAAGAGATCACCATGGTGGAGAACAACCTCAGCGTACTGGAAGGCGTGAAGAACTGGCTTTCCAGGATGCCTTTCTTCCACCCGGAGCTCTGGAAGGAATACAATAGTCTGTTCCCGGACCAGGTAGCCAGCGATAATATCTTCCTGTCCGATTATTACCATCTCTACCAGCAGGCCCAGTCAGAACTCAGTTCCGGCAGCCTCAAAGAATACAGGGCACAACAGGATGCAACGGTACCGGATGCAAATTCCAACGATACCTTCCGCCGTTTGTTTATGGAGCAGGGGTCCGGCATGTTCTCAGCAAAGGAGATGACGGCCGCGCTGTTCATCCAGTTATACGGCCAGCACCCGATGCTGCACCTGCCGTTTGAGCTCATCAATTCGCTGGTTGAGATTGACGACCTCCTTTCCCTCTGGCGTTACAGGCATTTTTCAATGGTGAAGAAAATGATCGGCTCCAGCCCCGGTACAGGTGGAACGGATGGAGCGGGATACCTTTTCGGCGCCGTACAAAAGAACAGGGTCTTTGCCGACCTGCTGGTACTGCCCACGTTCTTTATCGAGAAATCAAAATTGCCGGTATTACCCCGCAAACTGAAGGACCTGCTGGAATTCAGCCATGGTTATTCCATAGAAGATTTCGTGGGTGCCTCAGCCTGATTGCCGCTGATAATATCATGAAACTCCGCCGCAACGTACCGCAGTTGCGTCAGCCTGGACTGCAGGATCGCTTCATGGGGTCTGCCATACCGCTGGTAAATGACCGGCGGATACTGCCGGAATGCGGCGCTTATCGACTGCGGGCTAAGCTGTGAGCGGATTTCGTCAGCAGTCCGCAGGAATATTTCCAACGGGATATTCTTCAGGAATCGTTTGTCCATTTCACGCGACTGTTTCACCAGCCCGGATATCCTGCCGAATTTACCGCGGTACGACTGGAACTTTTCATTTGATCGTAGGGCGATATTGTTCACCACGCCCTCGTCGAAAACATAGAACGCCATATCCCGGTCTTTTGCAACCGGCTTCAGGATTTTTCTTTCGTTTTCAGTTACCAGCGCGAACCGCCATTGGCCTTTGTGCCGGTCCCAGTCGTTAATAAGCATGTCGAACAAACGTGTCTTCAGGTAAAGCAGGGTGTCAAACGTTATTCCTTCACCGGGTTTTATTTCCTCCAGGTCTTCATGGTCGAGTACTTTATGCGGAGACCCGTACCGCGGTTCGTTTTGCCAGGTGGAATCCAGGTATTCTTCCAGGTATACCAGTCGGCCTGCCATGCGCTCGTTATATTTTCCAAACCGTGGCTCAAACGGAACCCAGTAGATTTCCGGGTTAAGGTGCGGAAGAGCCAGGCGGTCGGAAAGCGCTGCCACCACCCTCGCTCCATAGGGATTCATTGATGAAACCTGGTCGCGGAAAACCGGGCGGAGTATACTGCGACGCAGCCACCAGGGCAAGACATTTTGCTGGTCCTTATTCACCGAACGCAGCACCCAGTGCCGCCCCAGGCTGTCAACCAATCGGATGGAAACGGTTTGCTGGCTGCCGCCAATATCATAAGGCTTCAGTCCGCCTTTGACCTCCCTGTAGCTGAATACCGGCACGGTCACCGCTGTATTCCAGAGGTCGCGGTTTTTTTCTCCGAAAAACCATTTATATACTTTTCCACGGGAGTAATAACCACCGGGTATAACTGTGATGTAACCTTGCGTTACCGCCTGCTTTGCAGCTTGTAAACGCCGGCTGTCGGAAAAATGACTGCGTTCCCTGAAATTGACCAGGTTCGGGAGCAGGTAAAAGACCAGGAAAAACAACAGGATGATAACGAGGTATTTTTTCCGTTTCCGGTGCATCTTGTTACGTTTTGAAAACAACCGGCTAAAGGATAACAGGAATAGTACCAAAATGGTTTCTTTGCAGCATGCTGAGGGTGAAAAGCATACAACTGCTGCAGTTCAGGAATTATGCTTCCGGGAAATTCGAGTTCCCGGAAAGAATAACCGGTATCTGTGGTGCAAACGGAACAGGAAAGACCAACCTGCTCGATGCGGTGCATTACCTCTGTCTCACCCGCAGTTATTTTCCACGCCCCGACGTCCAGAATGTTACACATGGTACACAGGGCATGCGGATAGAAGGGATATTCTCGGTTGACCGGAAGGAATATGACCTTGTTTGCATCATCCGCGAGAATAACCGGAAAACATTCAGCGTAAACGGCGAGCCATATAAGAAAATGTCGCAGCACCTTGGTCGTTTCCCCTGTGTGATGATCGCGCCGGATGACGCAGAACTGGTGACCGGCCACAGTGAAACACGCAGAAATTTTTTCGACCCGATCATCTGCCAGGTAAACGAAGCATACCTGCAGGAACTGATCGGCTACAACAAATTGTTGCAGCATCGCAACAGCTTCCTGAAGCAGGCTGCGGAATCAAATCAGTATGACAGGGAATTGTTGGAAACACTGGATGTCCAGCTCAGTAAAAGCGGTGCGTATATTTATTCGGCGAGGTCTGGTTTTATGAACCAGTTTCTACCCCTGGTACTGCATCACTACCGGAAAATCGCGACGCAGGATGACGACCTGCAACTTGTTTACGAAAGCCAGCTTTCGCAAAATGAAATGCGAACGTTGCTGGCTGCATCGCTGCAGAAAGACCTGGCATTGCAGAGAACAACCTCGGGAATCCACCGCGATGATCTCAACCTGCTGATGAAAAATCTTCCTTTTAAATCACAGGCTTCACAGGGGCAGCGTAAAAGCCTGCTGTTTGCCTTGAAACTTGCGGAATGGGACATTCTCCGGGAACAAAAAGGTTTTGCACCATTGCTGCTGCTCGACGACGTTTTCGAAAAACTGGATGAACGTCGCATGCATAATTTACTGCATTGGGTTTGTGCTGAAAATGAAGGCCAGGTTCTGATCACAGACACACACCGTCAGCGACTTACCCGGCAGCTCGAGGATATTGGCGTGAACTTCCGGATCATCGAACTCTCCTGATTATATTTGCGTATGGCCCAGCTCTCTCTTGGTGAAGCACTCAAAGCATTTCTGGATAAAAGCAGACTGAAGAACGGACTGCGTGCGGTACAGATAGAAGAAGTATGGGAGCAGGTAATGGGTAAAACCATCGCGAAATACACGGAAAAAGTAGAAGTAATAAATAATAAACTCTTCGTTTATTCCTCTGTCGGTCCCTTGAAGAACGAACTCCAGTACCAGAAGCCGCAGATCATCAAAAGGGTGAACGAGCTGATGGGCGAACAGGTGATTACAGAGGTAATCATCAAATAACCCTGTTTATCGCCGCACCCGGGGGTCTACTACTCCGTAGAGAATATCAGCCAGCAGGTTTACAATGATAAAAAACGTTGCAGTCACCAGCACGCTTCCCATTACTACGGGGAAGTCAAGCTTCTCGAGTGCATCGACAGTCACTTTCCCTATACCTTTCCATCCGAATATATATTCCACGAAGAAAGCACCGGCGAGCAGTTCCGCAAACCATCCGGTGATCGCGGTGATCACCGGGTTGAGGGCGTTACGCAATCCATGCCTGAGCACCACTACCCTTTTTGAAAGCCCCTTGGCATAGGCCGTACGGATGAAATCCTGTTCCATCACGTCCAGCATCGCACTGCGGGTGAGCTGTGTAATGATCGCCAGTGGCCGGATACCGAGGGTGATGGCTGGAAGCAAGAGGTTACTCAGCTGCAGCTCGCGCCCCTGAAACGGATCAATGGCAAACAGGCTGCCGGTCATACCAAGACCGGTGTAATCCGACAATACAAATCCGAAGATGTAAGCAATAACGATGCCCATGAAAAAGGATGGCGCCGAGATTCCGAGTACACTGGCAAAAATCGCTGAAGTATCCATCCATGTATTCTGTTTCACCGCAGCCACAACGCCGAGTGTTATACCCAGCACTGTTGCCAGCAACATAGCGGCGAACGCCAGTATGATGGTGCCCGGAAGTGCCTCCAACAGCACTTCACTCACGTTCTTCTTTGTCTGGTAAGATTTACGCAGGTAGGGAAATTTGATTGCAAGT
>DASVBM010000026.1:0-6008 GCA_036375835.1 Chitinophagaceae bacterium
GGATGCAGACAATTATCACATGCACCGCAATTTTCAGTGGTATATTCTTCTCCGAAATAACTCATCAGGATCTTTCTTCTGCAAACACCGGCTTCGGCATAGGCAACAGTTTCGTTGATGAGTTGTGCTCCAACTTCACGCTCACTCAGCGGCTTATCGCGCATGAGGTGCTCCAGTTTGGAAACATCTTTATGTGAGTAGTAGAGGATACATTTTCCTTCCAGTCCATCACGGCCTGCACGACCGGTTTCCTGGTAATAATTTTCAATACTCTTTGGAATATTGTAGTGGATCACGAAGCGGATATCCGGCTTGTCGATACCCATACCGAACGCGATGGTTGCAACGATCACCTGCACGGATTCATTCATGAACAGGTCCTGGCGTTCTGCGCGCAGCTTACTATCCAGTCCTGCATGATAAGAAACAGCTTTCACACCATTTGCCACCAGCACTTCCGCAAGTTCTTCGGTGGTTTTGCGGTTCAAAGTATAAATGATTCCGCTCTTGCCTTTGTTCTGCGAGATGAATTTCACGATATGTTTAACCGTCTGATCCTTTTTGATCTTTGGCTGGATCTCGTAATAGAGATTGGCGCGGTTAAATGAAGAAATGTAGATGTTCGGATCTTTCAACCCCAGGTTTTTTACAATATCGCTCTGCACCTTGGGCGTGGCGGTCGCGGTCAGCGCCATCACCGGAAGTTCCGGGTTGATGATGTCCATCATTTCACGCAACCTGCGGTATTCGGGACGGAAATCATGCCCCCATTCGGAAATGCAGTGCGCTTCGTCCACCGCGAAGAATGAGATGTTCAGATCGGAGAAAAAATCGAGATTGTCCTGCCGGGTGAGCGTTTCAGGCGCAACATAGAGCAGCTTGGTCTTGCCCTTCACCAGGTCATCCTTCACTTCCTTCTGCTGCGCTTTAGTGAGCGATGAGTTCAGGAAGTGGGCGACCTCGTCATTTTCACTATAGCCCCTAACCAGGTCAACCTGGTTCTTCATCAGGGCGATCAGCGGTGAAACCACAATAGCGCAGCCATCCTGGATCATTGCGGGCAACTGGTAACAAAGACTCTTTCCGCCACCGGTAGGCATAATTACAAAAGTGTCTTTACCGCTTAACAGGCTATTGATCGCTTCCTCCTGGCGCCCTTTGAACGCGTCAAACCCGAAATACTGTTGAAGACCGGAATATATATCGGTATTAATTTTTGCTTTGGCGGGTGCGGTCCTGGAAGGAACGGCTTTTTTAGGTCTCGCAGCAGGTTTGGCCGGGGCTTTCCTTGTTGGCATACTTAGTTCACTTTACCTCTTGTTATTCAAACAATAATATATGCAATCCTCCTGAAACAATGCACTTAAAATTGCCTGAAGAGTAATTGATTGCACCGGTGTCGGGTTGCCGGTTTCGCAGAACGGACGGGCCGTTTTTGAAAGGGGAACGAAGTTAATGTTTGAACAGTTTAAAAGGACCGACATTGTTGTTAAAGTTTACCTTTGCAGGCGATGAAGAATACGTTGAGGCAAACAGCCCTCAAAACCATCCAGTTGGAAGCCGAATCGGTGTCCGGCCTGGCCGATTTTATCGACGATCGTTTTGTTGAAACCGTTGAAGCCATCCACAATGCCGGAGGCAGACTGGTGGTTAGCGGAATCGGCAAAAGTGCCATAATCGCCCAGAAAATCGTCGCCACCCTCAATTCCACCGGAACACCTTCTTTGTTCATGCACGCTGCAGACGCTATTCACGGCGATCTCGGTATGGTTCAGCAGGATGATGTGGTACTGGTGATCAGCAAAAGTGGCGAAAGTCCCGAAATCAAAGTGTTGGTACCGCTTATCAGAAATTTCGGCAATCTGCTCATTGGTATGGTAGGCAACGAATCATCTTTCCTGGCAAAAAACGCCGATTACGTCTTGAATACGACGGTAAGCAAAGAAGCCTGCCCTAATAATCTGGCACCTACCAGCAGTACGACCGCTCAGATGGTAATGGGTGATGCGCTGGCAGTCTGCCTGATGGAACTGAACGGATTCACCGGGGACGACTTTGCAAAATTCCACCCTGGTGGTATGCTCGGTAAAAAATTATACCTCCGCGTAAAAGACCTTTATACCGGTACTGCAAAGCCGGTTGTATCGAAGGAAGCAAATCTGCGTGAAATTATTGTTGAAATCAGCAGTAAACGACTGGGCGCAACCGCTGTGGTGGATCAAACAGGCCGCGCTGTTGGTATCATCACCGATGGCGATATCCGCAGGATGCTGGAACACGGTGAAAACATCGAAGCCATTAAAGCAAAAGATTTCTACTGTAGTTCACCCAAGACAATTGATCCCGACGCGCTGGCGGTGGACGCACTGGCAATGCTGCGGCAGAACGATATCAGCCAACTGATTGTTGAAAGAGATGGCAGCTACCTTGGTATGCTGCATCTGCATGAACTGGTAAAAGAAGGAATTGTATAACGATGGCCGGCTCGAATAGCGATAATAAAAAATCCCGGTGGTGCAGAAACGTTATTTTTGCCGCCGCTTAAGAGAAAATAATGAACAAACACCAGTATGTGGCCATCATGGCCGGTGGTATAGGAAGCAGATTTTGGCCAAAAAGCCGGGTGGCATACCCCAAGCAATTCCTTGATATCCTGAATACGGGAAAGACCCTGATCCAGTGGACCTGGGAAAGATTCGCCGCCTTTATCCCGGAAGAAAATATCTATATCGTAACTTCTGATGAATATACTACTATCGTTCAGCAACAACTTCCTCAGGCAAGGGTAGAGAATATTTTGTCAGAGCCAAGCCGCAAAAACACTGCTCCGTGTATTGCATGGATATCTTATAAACTCTACCAGCAGGACCCGGATGCGGCCCTGATTATTGCCCCCAGCGATCACCTGATCACAGACAATGAAGCCTTCCGCAATATTTGCCTGAAATCGCTGGACTTTGTTAGCCAGATAAAAGGCTTTGTCACACTAGGCATTACCCCTACCAACCCCAACACCGGGTATGGCTATATCCAGCATGATGCGCTTGCTGTGGCAGATAACATTTATAAGGTGAAAACCTTCACCGAAAAACCCAATCTTGAGCTTGCTAAAACCTTCCTTGCCAGCGGCGACTTCCTATGGAACGCAGGCATATTTGTATGGCAGGTGAAAAATATCATTCGCACATTTGAACAGTACCAACCGGAAATGTTCGAGGTGTTCGAAGCAGATAAACACCATTTCAATACTGATGAAGAAAAAGCGGCCATAGAAAGAATTTATCCTTTGTGCACGAATATCTCCATCGACTACGCGATCATGGAGAAGGCCGAAAATGTATACGTTATTCCGTCTTCATTCGGATGGAGCGATCTGGGCACCTGGAACAGTGCGTATGAAAACCTCGAGAAAGATTACCTGGGCAATGCAGTCGCCGGAAAACATGTACTTGTGATTGATGCCACCAACAGCATGATCTCTGTGCCTGATGACAAACTTGTGGTATTGCAGGGCCTGGATGATTTTATAGTGGTGGATACGCCGGATGTACTGCTGGTTTGTAAAAAAGAAAAAGAGCAGGACATCAAAAAATATGTAGCCGAAGTAAAGCGGAATATCGGTGATGATTATCTATAAATTCTCCTCGTTCACTTTATTCACCGGAGCCCGCAGCAGCCACAAAGCATAGCTGATGGCCACGTAAATCATCAAAACGCCGGTAGCAATTTTAGCCAGTGTTGCTGTTGTGCCTTCTGCCAGCTCACCGGTGCAGATCAATACAATGAGCGCTACGATTACCGCCAGATGGTTCCTGAAAATATTGAAGTATCGCTTTGCCATAAAACATCTCCTCCCTTTAGTTATATCTCTGAATTGAATGTATCCCCCTGTTTTAGATCACCTGTTTCAAAGCCCTTTTTAAACCAATACATCCGTTGTGCGGAAGTGCCATGTGTAAAGGCATCAGGTACAACATAACCCTGCGATTGCTTCTGCAACCTGTCATCACCAATTGCATTTGCAGCTCCGAGGGCTTCTTCAATATCTCCCTGTTCCAGCATCTGCTTCATCTTCTGCGCATGGTGTGCCCAGACGCCCGCCAGGAAATCTGCCTGCAATTCCAACCTGACCGAGAGCCTGTTCATTTCCGTTTCGGATAAGCGGCCTCTCATCTGGTCTACTTCACCCGTAATCCCGAGTAAATGTTGTACATGATGCCCCACCTCATGGGCGATAACATAAGCCATTGCGAAATCACCCGGCGCCCCAAACCGACCCTTTAGCTCCTGGAAAAAAGACAGGTCTATATAGATCTTTGAATCTGCCGGGCAATAAAAGGGTCCGGTTGCAGCGTTTGCAAATCCACAGCCGCTCTGATCGCTTCCGGTAAACAATACCAGCTTCGGCTCGATATAATCCTTTCCCTGCCCCGAAAACAATTTATTCCACACATCTTCTGTATCCGCCAGAACCACCCTGGTGAACCCGGCAAGCTGGTCCTGGGCCGCCTTCTCCTCTTGCGTTACCGGCTGGGTCTGCTGCTGCTGCAACACATCGCCACCTTCACCACCGCTCAGGAAAAAATAAATGATTGCGATGATGATCCCGCCAATACCACCCCCCACTGCGATACCGCCACCGGAACCACGGCGATCTTCAACGTTACCACTCTGCCTTCTGCCCTGCCATAACATAATTGAATTCTTTTCCTGGTGGAAACTGGTTATTCATACCGTTGCTGTTATCCTCTCCGTCAGTAACATTTCTACATAGCAACATCTATGAATTGATAAACACCTAATCTCTTTCACCATGATCTATTTCACGGTCGTGCATGTTCAATCCACGATCACTTCCTTCCTTTAATTCTTCAGTCGAACCATCGGATGTGGAAGAATCCAGACTATTCTGCCCGGCCGTGGGCCGCTTGCCTCTCACTGATTCTGTTCCTGTGGCAGTGGTATTTTCCGGGTTGCTGAAATCCGTTCTCCAGTTCCTTTCGTCTTTCATCGCCTCATTACTTGCCGGGTTGTGCGGATAACCGGGGAAATCCTGCTTTAATCGCTTGTCGGCCGATTTCACTTTACTTTCCCGGTCCATCGCCTTATCCGGATCATTCCGCTTATTTAACTCGCTGCCCATTGCGGTATAAAAAGAAAATACGTGCCAAAACCTTTATCGATTAAATCGAACCCCCTCGCTCAAACCGGGAACACCAATTTGCGCTTCAAACTCCTATGAGAACCAGTACAGAAATTGGAAATGCAAAAGCTGGGGGCACTGAAAACTTAATTGTCTAGCGGCTTTTAAAAAATCTGCTCAGGGCAAAGAAAATGGGGAACTCATCGTGGAAGTGCTGCTATTTGCTGAACAGGAATGAAAGAAGGCGTGGCATCGATTCTCCGCGTGGTTCGTCGAACCACTCATTCAACTGTTGCAGCCTGAATCCTGCAGCTGCGGCAGCGGAAAGGTAATCGCTTAAATGGTGAACATGAAATTGCAGCACCTGCAACGCACCTTGCGATTCAAACCTGGCTTTGCTGCCGCTGTATTGTTTGCAGGGATGCAATTCGCAGATATAAAATAAGCCGCCCTTCCTGAGATGGTCACCCGCGCTGTTAAAAACGTGCTGAAGATCACCGATATGTTCTAGTACAAGTGAGCAACTGATCAGGTCCGCCTCGCGATCGGTAAATCGCCAGGGCAGCGATATGTCGGCCTGCCGGAAAACTACATTGGCAGCCGAAACCTTAGCGGCGGCTTTTTCCAGCATCTGTTCAGAAAAATCAACGGCAGTAACATTCGTTGCTATTGTGGCAAACCAGGAGGTGTTTTTGCCGGTTCCGCAGCCAATCTCAATTACCGAATCGGGTTTTGATCCGGATAAAATGGTTCTGCAGGCGATCGCCTCCAGGTCGCGGGTCTTGTTTTCGACACTGTCATAGGTTGCGGACCAGTCGTTATAATGCTCGCGGACTGACATCATTTTTTCTTCTTCTTTTCCGGG